>JADGBD010000036.1:3748-11731 GCA_015231665.1 Gammaproteobacteria bacterium | reverse complement strand
CGCAGAGGGCGCAAAGGAGCGCAGAGAGCGCGGAGAATAAAGAGGGTGGTAATAGCCCCTTACCCCCTCTCCCCTTCAAGGGGAGAGGGCTGGGGTGAGGGGTAATCTGCACCGCCCCCTCTCCCCAACCCCTCTCCCCAGAGGGCCGAGGGGCTTAATGGAACGCAGTCTTGACTAGACAAATTTCCAAAAAAACCTCCGTGTGCTCTGCGCTTCTCAGCGCCCTCTGCGTCCTAAAATCCCTCAACGCTCGCTGAAAGGGCGGTAGTCGCGCTTGCTGTGGCCGACGTAGAGCTGGCGCGGGCGGCCGATGCGGTGGGCGGGGTCGCCGATCATTTCCATCCAGTGGGAAACCCAGCCGGCGGTGCGGGCGATGGCGAACATCACGGTGAACATGGTGGTGGGAATCCCCAGCGCCCGGTAGATGATGCCGGAGTAGAAATCCACGTTGGGATAGAGCTTCCGCTCGACGAAATACTCATCCTGCAGGGCGATCTCCTCCAAGCGCATGGCCAGCTCGAACAGGGGGTTGTCGTCCACCCGGTTCTGCAGGATCTCATGACAGACCTTGCGGATGATCTTGGCCCGCGGGTCGTAGTTCTTGTACACCCGGTGACCAAAACCCATGAGGCGGAAGGGGTCGTCCTTGTCCTTGGCCTTGGCAACGAATTTCTCGATGTTCTTGACGCTGCCGATCTCTTCGAGCATGGCGATCACCGCCTCGTTGGCACCGCCGTGGGCCGGACCCCAGAGGGAGGCGATACCGGCGGCAACGCAGGCGAAGGGGTTGGCGCCGGAGCTGCCGGCCAGGCGCACGGTGGAGGTGGAGGCATTTTGCTCGTGGTCGGCGTGGAGGATGAACAGCAGGTTCAGCGCCCGCTCCGCCAGGGGTGAGACCTCGTAATCATCGCAGGGGGTGGCGAACATCATGCGCATGAAATTGCCGCAGTAGGACAGGTTGTTGCGCGGGTAGATGATGGGTTCGCCGATGTTGTGCTTGTAGGTGGCGGCGGCGATGGTGGGCATCTTGGCGATCATGCGGTGGGCGCAGATCTCGCGATGGTCGGAGTCGTTGATGTCGAGGGAGTCGTGGTAGAAGGCGGAGAGGGAGCCTGCCATGCCGACCATCATCGCCATCGGGTGGGCATCGTAATTGAACCCCTCGAAAAATCGCAGCAGGCCCTGATTGAGCATGGTGTGATGCAGAATCACATGGCTGAAGGCCTCGTATTGCTTGACGCTGGGCAACTCACCGTAAAGCAGCAGGTAGGCGACCTCAAGAAAGTCCGAGTGCTCGGCCAGTTGCTCGATGGGGAAACCGCGGTAGAGCAGCACGCCGTTGTCGCCATCGATGTAGGTGATGGCACTGCGACAGCTGGCGGTGGAGAGAAACCCGGGGTCGAAGGTAAACATGCCGGTCTTGCGGTAGAGACTGGAGATGTCGAACACATTGGGCCCCTGAGTGCCCTCCAGCAGAGGCATGTCCAGACTGATATCGGCTTCAGGCTGGTTGAGTTTGACCAGTTTGTCGTTCATCAAGCGGTTCTCCTAGCCCGGCCAAGCCGGAATCAAAAAGCTGGGATGCAAACCCTGTTCTCTATCCTTGGTGCCTTACCCGTGAAATCTAAGTTTTGGACGCAGAGAGCGCAAACAAGCGCAGAGATCGCTGAGTCTTTCTCGTTCCCACGCGCCGCGTGGGAATGCAGCAGGTCCGCGCCGCGGGCAAGCAACGCTTGCAATAGCAAGGCACTGCCCAGTCTGCAAAATAAATAATCTCTGCGTTCTCTGCGTCCTTATGGCTTTTTAAACTATTTCTCGTTCCCACGCGCCGCGTGGGAATGCAGCAGGTCCGCGCTGCGGACAACCAACGCCTGCAACAGCATAGCCCAGCTCAGTCCGAAAACGATCCGCAGCGCGGATCACCCGGGTTCCCACGCAGCGCGTGGGAACCAGAAAATAAATAATCTCTGCGTTCTCTGCGCTACTCAGCGTTCTCTGCGTCCTTATGGCTTTTTAAACTATTGCCGATAAATCGCCGGCAGTTCCTTGCGCGCCACGCCGCTGGCCACGGCCGCCCGTGCCACGGCACCGGACACCTGTAGCTTCAACCGCGGGTCCAGGGGCTTGGGGATGATGTAGTCAGGGCCGAATGCCAGCTTGCTCAGGCCGTAGGCATCCAGCACCGCCTGGGGTGTGGGCTCGCGGGTGAGATCGCGCAGAGCGTGCACCGCGGCTATCTGCATCTCCCGGTTGATGGTGCTGGCGCGCACATCCAGAGCACCGCGGAAGATGAAAGGGAAGCCGAGGACGTTGTTGACCTGATTGGGGTAGTCGCTGCGACCAGTGGCCATGATCAGGTCATCGCGCAGGGCCAGGGCCACCTGGGGGCGAATCTCCGGAATGGGGTTGGACATGGCAAAAACCACCGGCTTGGGCGCCATGGACCTGAGCATGTCCTCGTTGACCAGATCGGGCCCGGAGACACCGATGAAGACATCGGCACCCTGCATGGCATCGGCCAGGCTGCGCTTGTCCGTGGTCACGGCAATGGCCTGCTTGTAACTGTTGAGATCGTCCCGACCGGGATGGATCACGCCCTTGCGATCCACCGCGAGGATGTTCTCCGGCCGCGCCCCCAGGTTGATCAGCAGATGTATCCCGGCAATGCCGGCAGCGCCGGCGCCGAGGACGACGATCTGCGCATCTTCCAAGCGCTTGCCCTGCAGCTCCAGGGCGTTGAGCAGACCAGCGGCGGTGATGATGGCGGTGCCGTGCTGGTCATCGTGGAACACCGGGATATTCAGGCGCTCGCTGAGCACCCGCTCGATCTCAAAGCAATGGGGCGCTGCGATATCTTCCAGATTGATGCCGCCGAAGGTGCTGGCGATGCGGCTGACCGTGTCGATGAACTGCTCCGGGGTCTCGGCGTCCACCTCGATGTCGAACACATCGATATCGGCAAAGCGCTTGAACAGCACGCCCTTGCCTTCCATCACCGGTTTGCCTGCGAGGGCGCCGACATCACCCAGGCCGAGCACGGCGGTACCATCGGTGATCACCGCCACCAGGTTGCCCTTGCCGGTGTAGGCGTAGGCGTCCTCGGGATTGGCCGCGATCTTGCGCACCGGCTCGGCCACCCCAGGGGTGTAAGCCAGGGACAGGTCCCACTGGGTCTCAGCCGGCTTGGTCAGGGTGACGCAGAGCTTACCCGGCACCGGCTCGGCGTGATAGGCCAGAGCGGCGCGGTTGATGTCATCGTCAAGATGGCTGCTGTCTGTGGTCATGGTCCTGGGCCCCGAATCAATTGGAGTGCTCATTGTACCCAAGCGCACACAAAAAAAGGCGCCTTTCGGCGCCTTTTCTGCAAAACCAGCCGGCTGTAATCAGCGGCTGTACTTGCGGCGGAACTTATCCACTCGGCCTGCAGTGTCAACAATCTTCTGCTTGCCGGTGTAGAAGGGGTGGCAGGACGAGCAGACTTCAACCTGCAGCTCTGCCTGACCCAGGGTGGAACGGGTGGTAAAGCTGTTGCCACAACTGCAAACAACCTTGACTTCTTTGTAGTTGGGATGAATATCGGCCTTCATGTCTCTGTCCAGATGTTGAGTTGGTCGCAAAACGCGGAGCACGGAATTATAGTGACCCGAGAGAAAAACTCAAGCGCCTTTTAACCATTGGCGCACATTGGGCAGCAGACGTCGGCTCACTTCCAGGCATTGGTCGCATTCCTTGAGCAGGGCGCAGGGGTGGCCGGCGCGGTCTTTTTTCAGTCCGGCGAGAAAGGCCAGATTAACCAGGGCATTGCGGTGGATACGCAGAAAACCCTGGCCAAACCGCTGCTCCAGGACCTTGAGGCTATCCTCCAGCAGGGCCTCACCGCCGCGGTGGCGCACCACCACGTACTTGTCTTCGGCGCGAAAAAAGTAGATATCCGCCAGCTCGATACGCAACAACTCGCCGCGCAAGCGCACGCAGACCGCGTCCTCCAGCACTGGCAGCACCGGCAGCGGCGCCAGCTGCAGGCTTTGCCGCTGCACCCGACTCAGCCCCAGCGCCCGATCCAGGGACTTCTGCAGCCGCTCCTTGCGGATGGGCTTGAGCAAATAGTCGCTCGCCTGCTGATCAAAGGCATCCAGCGCCCGTTCGGAATAGGCGGTGGTGAAGATCACCACCGGCGGCGTCTCCAGTTGCTGCAACCGGGCCGCAGCGCTGATGCCATCCAGCCCGGGCATGCGAATATCCAGCAGCACCAGGTCAATATCGCCCTCGCCGCAGCGGCGCAGCACCGCCTCACCATCGGCCAGCTCCGCCACCAGTTCCCAGGGCGGGCCGATTTCCGCCACCAGGCTGGCCAGCCGGGCGCGAGCCAGGGGTTCATCATCTGCTATGAGAATCCGCATCATCCGACCTCAGGAATAGAACTTCCAACTCCCATCTTCAAACTTCAACCTTGCCACTTCAAACTTTTCTGACGGTTGTCATCCAAGGGCCGTACGTGAGAACCTAGCGCCCATGGCCAACCTACTGAAAGTCGAGAACATCCGCTGCCTGACAGCGCCCCAGCCGATCCGCACCCCCCTGAGCTTTCGTCTGGTGGAGGGGCAGATTTCGATCATCCTGACCCAGGGCTGCAGCATTGCCCAGAGCATTCTGGCGGCGATTCAGGGCGAAATCCCTGTCGATGCCGGCAAGATTGTCCTCGCCGGCGATCTCATTGCCAACCCCAGCCACCAGACCCCGGCGCAAAAGCGCAGCTGCAGCCTGGTCAGCGCCAACCCCACCCTGATTCCCCATCTCAGTGTCGCCGACAACATCGCCCTGGCGGTGCGCAACCTGAAAAAGCGCGAGCGTCAGGCCTGGGTGACCGATATTCTGGAAGATCTGGAGCTGGAAGAAATCGCCGACCTGCCCGCTTTCCACCTGTCCGCCGTACAGCGCCAGCGCACCGCCCTGGCGCGCGCCCTGGTGAGCCGGCCGCAGCTGCTGCTCTGGGAGGAACCCTTTGCCCCCTACCCTGACCGTCAGCACCTGGACCTGGTGGATGAGATCGAACAGCTGGTTGAACAGCAGGGCCTGACCTGCCTGATCACCAGCAGCAGCCTCAACGCCAGCTTTGCCCTCGCCCAGCAGATGGCGGTATTCAGCGGTGACCGCCTGCTGCAGTGGGACAGCCCCCAAGCCCTGTACCATCAGCCAGCCCACCGCGAAGTTGCCCGCCTGACCGGCAACGGCGTCCTCCTCGAGGGCTTTGTTCACCCCGACAACACCCTCAGCTCAGAGCTCGGCACCCTCCAATTCAGCGCCGAGAACGACTGGGTCCGCACCGGCAAGCCAATCGAATTTCTCCTGCGCCCGGAACAGCTGAGCTACGACAAGCGCAGCATCCGCTGCGGCACCATCATCCGCAAGCGCTTTCAGGGCAGCCATATCGACTACCGCCTGCGCCTGGAGGAAGGCTCGGTGGCGCCGGTGCTCGCCCCCAGCCACATCGACCTGCCCCGCGGCAAGAGCTTCTGCTTTCGGGTGGAAATGGAGCATCTGATGGTGTTCAGACCCGGAGAAGAAGCACCGGTGGACCTGGGACGGGCCTACAGCCTTTGAGCCCGGCGAAGCCGGAATTCAATCAGGACGCAGAGGCCGCAAAGGAGCGCAGAGCACGCGGAGATTTCAATTTTGCTTCTCCCGCAGATACCCCATTAACGACAACTTATTGGCGCCCTCTGCGTCATGCATTGGATTTTATAGCTAGCGCTCAAGCCGAGGGGCCTCGGCGGCGCCATCGGCGCTGCGATCGATCTGCTCATTGATCTCCTGAAACACCGGCACGGCACGGCACAGGCTGACCCACTTGATCACGACGATCACCAGCAGCACCCACAGCAGCATTTTCCAGTTGATCTCAGGCCACTTCATCGCAAGATAAACTTCTCAGCCGGGTAAAAACAAGAAGGCCGAAACCCTTGCGGGCCGGCCTCTTGCCATCGGACAGGTCAGCTGTCGCTGACCTGCCATGGGGTCAAACTACAGATCAGGCTTCCTGCACCACCACATCATCGGCGGCATTGCGCTTGCTGCGCCAGTAGCCGTAGGCAGCGCTGGCACCGACACCGGCCAGGATCACCGGACCCCAGGCGCCCAGACCCAGGCCGAGCCCCAGGCTCAGGCCGGTGCCCTTCCAGATGGTGCCGCTGGCGGCAACCGTCTTGGCGGCGGAGCCTGCTGCCAGGGTCTTGCCGGCGGTAGCTGCCTGGGTAACACCAGTCGCAGCGCCAGTCGTGGCTCCGGTCGTAGTCGTGGTCAGGGCCACGGTCTGCATCTTGATCATCGGCGCGGTGGCCTTGGCGGCGGTCGCGCCTGCGGTCTTGGCACCGGCCGCAGCACCGGCCGCCTTGACGGCGGTAGCGCTGCCAGCGGGCTTGAGCACCAGCCAGTTGGCGGCATTGCCACCGGCAATGGTGGGGGCCTTGCCGACCATCACGGTCTTGCCCACCAGATTGGAGGCCATGGTGCCATTGGCCAGCTTGATGGCGACGATGTCACCGCCACCGGCGGGCTGGAGAAACAGGGTGGAACCGGGGATATTGCCCGCCATCACCGGCTGCACCACGGTAAATTTCTGTCCGGTCAGGGCAGCAGCCTGCATCCCCTGACGAGCGCCTTCAAGCTTGAGCAAGGTGGCCGATCCGGCAGCGGCCTTGACCGCACCGGCACCCACTGGCTGGAAGATCAGCCAGTTGTTGGCCGCGGCTGCACCCGCCATCATCGTCGGCTTGCCAACGGCGACCGTCTTGCCCACCAGAGCAGACAGCTCAGCCGCCTGACGCGCACCTTCAAGCTTGACTGCAATCGCGGCGCCGCCCTTGGCCGGGGTGAGAGTGAGGATGGTGTTGTTGCCCGCACCAGCGGCGGTGGCAACCTTGCCGACGGTGAAGGTCTTGCTGCCGGAAGCAGCCAGCAGCTGCGATACTTGAGCAGCACCATCTACCTGAGCCATAACGATTTCTGCAGCCATTTTCCACTCCACATGAGGTTAGTATTGAATCCGTCTGGGTCTGGATGATGAGGCGAAAAATCCAGACCCAAGGCAGCCGCGGGGCCTCGACTCTCAGGTCGCAGCGCCAATGCAGGCTAAATGTGGGGGAATCATAACAGAGAAAATAACGCGCAGAAACACCCAACGGCCGAGGATTTCAGCCATTGAGTGTCATCTGCGCTTATCTTAGATAGGGATCCAGGCTGCCGGCGATGAAAATCATCAATTCCTCCACCTGCTCAGGGCATCAGGTGCCTCTGCCCTGGCTAGATCGTTACGCGCTCATACCCTTGTTGCGTTGAACAAAGCTCTGGTGCAGGGCGACGCCACCGGCGACGGCAATAACGCCGGGCACCAGGCTGGCCAGACCCAGGCCCAGCTTAGCCAGCAGTGCGCCCTTCATGATCAGGCCGCCCTTGACTGCCGCGCCTGCACCTATGGGGGAGGCCGCCAGAGCGGAGGAGATGCGATGATTGCGGTTGCGATTCTTCATCCAGCGGTAGTGGGACATGGCTTTAGCCTCCAAAAGGAAATGCGGGTTTGGTAATACTAACGATTCGCAATTAGGTTAGTTGGTGAGGCATCCAGTGTCAATAGTTTTTGCGAATTATTTGCAATAAGCTTTGGGCCAGCTACCAGGGAACTTTTGCCACTGCAGGTTTGACAAGGGCAGGCGAGCGAAAGATACTGGCCGCCCGAATCTTTAATGCTGTGCTCCAGCGGCACGGAATAACCCCACACTATATAAAGGAACGCACATGAACCTAGCTGCACATCTGGCTCAATCCACCGGTGGTATTGGCGTGTTTGGTGCCATCGTTGGTGGCGCAGGCGCTGCCGCCAAGAACTACAAGGACCATCAGGACGGCCTGATCAGCGCTCAGGAAGCAGCCCTCAACACCTCCAAGGAAGCCGCCGGCGCCGGTGTCGCCACCGTGGTTAGCGCCGTC
>JADGBD010000036.1:2533-3738 GCA_015231665.1 Gammaproteobacteria bacterium | reverse complement strand
AGGGGCACCGCCCTGGGGGTAGCCGCCGGCGCCAAGTACGTCTGGGACCGTGGTATGGAAGCCCTCGAAGCCCAGCTGACGAAGAAGGACATGGACGAGATCGACTCAGCCGTAGCCAAGTAATTCAGTCTGGGGTCCGGGCTGACACCTAGCCAGCTCGGACCCCGGTTGCAGCCGGCTTGGGCGCGGGCCTGGTTCGACAGGGGTTGAGCTGGGCCCTTGTGGCTTGGTCCCGGCCACAGCGGCAGCTCCACCTCCAGCCCAGCGACTTGTTTTTAGCGAGCAGTATCCATGCACAAGGATAATCCCCTGGCCCCCAACAGCATCGTCTTTTGCGAAAGGCGCTGGAAGCCAGTGGCCGTGATCTTTGCTGTGCTCATCGCCCTGACCTTCTTCTGGGCCTTCTACGTCCTCAAGCATTACCTCGAAACCTACGATCTGCACGACTACTCCATCAATGCCCAGGATGGCGGCATGGTCGGCATGGTCAGCATCGCCACCGGCACCCCCGGGCCGATGCAGCTGCAGGGCCTGGTGGGCAATGCCGTGGTCACGGTGATGGATGCCGCGCCCCAGGGTCGCTCGCTTTCCTCAGGCGCCATCGTCCATGCCGAGGGCTACATCCTCACCACCGCGCACTCGATTCAGGGCGTGCGGGATCTGGCGGTGGTGGTCTCCAGCTCCAATGGCCCGCTCAAGTACGAGGCCAAGCTGATCAAGCTGCACAAGCAGCACGATCTGGCCCTGCTGAAGATGGTCACCAACGACAAGTTTCGCTTTCTGAAGCTGGCCGATACCCAGCTGACCCAGCCCGGCGCCCGCCTCACCGCCTTCGGCAAGGCCCTCAATGGTGCCATCATCGCCAAGTCCGGCCCCATGGTGCAGCGCGGCCTGTCGATCAACGTCGACAAGGTGCAGCTGACCCACCTGATCGAAAGCGATGTGGCCTTCCTGCCGCAACACAGCGGTGGCCCCATGATCAACCAGCAGGCCGAACTGGTGGGAATCAACATCGTCATCCTTCAGCCCAACAGCAATGCCGTCACCGGCTACACGGTGCCGGCCCATGTGATCCGCTCCCACTTCCAGGACGTGGTGACCTTCACCCCTGCCCTCACCGACCCCACGGCGACCACCGCCGGCAAGGCACGGGGCATCGCCGCCGCCTGGTGGGGCAGTGCCCATCGCCAATTCCAGCCCGGCAC
>JADGBD010000036.1:0-2433 GCA_015231665.1 Gammaproteobacteria bacterium | reverse complement strand
GGGGCATCGCCGCCGCCTGGTGGGGCAGTGCCCATCGCCAATTCCAGCCCGGCACACCGCTGACCGCTGATGCAGCACAAACCCAGACGCCAGCTCAATCCCAGGGTCAGCCCCAAGGTCAGCCCCAAGGTCAGCCCCAGGCCCTGACCATCGCCACGCCACCAACCGCTCCGGTCATGGCGCCGCCGGTGGATCACATCGGCAAGGCTGGCGACAAGGTCACCCTCACCGATCTGGAGCACGATACCGGTTTCATGATCGGCAGCTTCAAGCTGGATGCCATGTTCGGCCTGACCCTGCTCGGCCTGCTCGGCGGTCTGGTGGGCTCACTCATGCCCATGGGCGGCAGCATCGTCGTGATTACTGCGATGATGCTCCTGTTTGGCTACGGCCTCTATCTGATCCGGCCGGTGATCTACCTCAGCAATCTGGTCACCTACGGGATTCAGGCCCGGCACATGCTCAACAAGGGTCTGGTGATGCGCAGCCGCATCCTCGGCCTGACCCCCTGGATCATCTTTGGCGTGCTCATCGGCTTCTTCATCGGCCACAACCTGCACGACCATCTGGTGGGCTACCTGCTCGGCCTCTATGCCCTGATCATGGCAGCGATTGCCCTCTACGAGGTGTTTGGACCCAAGCCGACAACGCGGATTCAGCCGCTGATCGAGGCCGCTCCGACCAACAAGGATGAGGAAATCAGCCGCTTTGTCGAACGCGTAGGCCTGCACGCCGAGCAGCGCCCCGACCCCAATCGCCTGCTCGTGGAAAATGCCAGCATGGGCACCCCGGTGGGGCTGCTCACCGGCATTCTCGGCATAGGTGGCGGCGTTACCGAGGCCTTCTATCAGCGCCGCTTTGTCGGCATCGCCTCGGCCAACGCTTTGGCCAATACGGTGGTGATGGTGGTGGTTGCCTCCTTCATCTCGGTGCTGGTGTCCTTCTTCTACGGCAATCTGGTGGGTGCCTTCACCTGGCAAACCCCCCTGACCCTGGCGATGATCCTCGTCCCGGCCAGCTTCGGCGGTGCCTTGATCGGCGCCAAGTACCTGCAGGATCTGGATATTCGTCTCAAGCGCTCGCTCTTTGCCCTGGTCATGCTGGGGATTGCCCTGGCCATGTTCTTCGCCCAATGAAATCTAGCTTTGCCCGCTTCGGGCTACTCAGTTGCGGCCTGATCCTGGCGCTGTTTGGCGGCGGCCTCATGGCGAATAACGCCGAGCAGGCCAACGCCGTTGCGCCCCAGCCGGGCCATCTCGGCACCCAGATGGAAAACATCGCCCCGCCGGATTCAGGCATCTTCATGGCGCGCAACATCGCCCTCTACGAAGGCCACTGGCAGGGCATGGACGTGATGCTGCTGGATGCGGAACTGCGGCAGAAACTCAAATACCCCATGGGCTTGCGTGGCGTGATCGTGAACGAGGTGACCCTCAACGCCGCCCTCTCCGGCATCCTCGGCGGCGATGTCATCATTTCCATCGACGGCAATCCGGTGATCGACCTGGAGAGCTTCAAGCGCGAGACCTACAACATGCGTCTGCGCAACCATGCGCCGATCAAGGTGCTGCGCAAGTCCGACAGCAAGAACGGCGACAGGTACATCATGAACCAGATGGTCTATGTCCTGCGCGCCAACGGCGAGCTGGGCTTTGCCCAGATGGAATCGGCCCCCATGATCATGCCCGGCGAACCTCGCCCGCACCCCGATCGCGGCCCCTGCACCCAGTGTCATTCCATCGGTGATGGTCGTTTTACCATGCCTGACCCCGATCTGATTACCCTGCCCCCACCCAAGATCAAGGCTCAGGATGTGGACCTGAATCGCTCGCCCCATGGCGATCGCGGTCCCTGTCTGGCCTGTCACCAACTATTACCCTAGGAGAAACCCATGACCGAACCCAGCACCAATCCCTGGAAGGAGCCCATGCGCGCCATGAGCGACCTCTGGCAGAAGCACATTGGCAGCCGCATCAACCCCGCCACTGGCGAGGAAGAGGCGGAAGCCGCCGGCACCATCGCCATCCCGGTGGAAGACATGGGCAGCGGCATGCTCAACGCCCTGAAAACCGGACTCAGCCCGATCACCGCCTTTGGCTCCTACTCGATCAAGGGCGTGCAATACGTCGCCCAAGACAGCGCCGAACTGGTGATGAAAGGCGTCAGCAAGGCCAAGGACCTGGCAGCGGCGCGCAAGGGCGATGCCGGCTGTGACAGCTGCACCACCGGCTGCGGCAATGAGAATGCGGAAGAGGCTGCCGTCAGCAGCACGGAATCAGCGGAAAAGCCTCAGGCTTGAGTGGGTTCTTGCGGGAGCGCGGCGAGGCGATCAGCGCCGCCCCTCTCCCCAACCCCTCGACTCTGGCCTCCTGCTTCGTCCTAACGCTCATGGGGCGGACAGCACCACCCCAGAACATGAAACTACTCCTAATC
>JADGBD010000394.1 GCA_015231665.1 Gammaproteobacteria bacterium | reverse complement strand
GCCAGCAGATCGGGTCGCCGCGGAATTGCCCTTGGTCCTCGCCGGGCCGCTGTTGCGTCGGCTTGAGCCGCAGCGGCTGTGCCTTTGGCTGGCGGTGCGCGAGGCCGTTTTGCTGCGCTTATGCATGGATGACGGCAGGGGGCCGCAGCAGTATCAACTGGCGCCGGGCGAGCCCGGCTGTCGCCTGCTGGTTGCCGGTGAACGCCTCTGCTACCTGCTCATCGACCTGGCCCTGGAGCAGCCCCTCGCTCCCGGGGTGCTGATTCACTACGAGCTGAGCCTGCGCCCGCAGGCCGATGCCGCATCGGCCTGGCAGGGTCACGCCGATTGGGCTCCGGATCTGTGCTATCCGGGGCAGCCCCATCCCTGCTTTCAGCTACCGGCACGGCTGGATGCCTTGCTCCATGGCTCCTGCCGCAAGCCCCATTACAGCCCGGGAGATGGCCTGGCGCAAGTCGATGGCCTGCTGGCGCGGATTCTCGCCGCTGACCCGAGTGATGAAGAACTGCCCGGCTGGCCCGATCTGCTGGTCCTGAGCGGTGATCAGATCTATGCCGACGACGTCGCTGGCCCCCTGCTCTGGGCGATTCACCAAGTGATCGAACGGCTTGGACTGTTCAATGAGCGCCTGCCCGGTCTGGAGCGCGGACTGGCGGATGCCCAGGCTCTCTATCAACACGCCGACAGCTATTACGGACGCGAACGCCTGCTGCCCCGGCGGGGCCAGCATCGCGCCTTGCTGGATCTCTTCTTCGGCGGCGTGCGCAAGCCCATCTTCACCAGCGACAATGCCCACAACCACCTGATCAGCCTGGCGGAGGTGCTGGCCATGTACCTGCTGGTCTGGTCGCCAGCGGTCTGGTCAGGGCTCAGCCTGGAGCCGCCGCCCGGGGTGAGCGCCAAAGAACAGGCCCGCTATGCCGAGGAGCGCCAGGCCATCGAGGAATTCATCGGCTACCTACCGGCGGTGCGCCGGGCCCTGGCTCATCTGCCCACGGCGATGATCTTCGACGATCACGACATCACCGATGACTGGAACCTGAGCCGCGAGTGGGAAGAAACAGCCTATGGAGAACCCTTCTCCCGCCGGGTGATTGGTAATGCTCTGTTCGCCTACCTGGTCAATCAGGGCTGGGGTAACCGACCGGAAGCCTTTGATGCCGAACTGATGAGCTGGGTCGAAGCCGCCCTGGCGGCACCCGGTGAGGCGGCCCATGAAAACTGCCTGGAGTTGTTACTGCGCTTCGACAACTGGCACTACCACTGGCCAACCGAGCCACCCCTGGTGGTGATAGACAGCCGCACCCGGCGCTGGCGCTCGGAGGTTGCCGCCGCACGTCCCTCGGGCTTGCTGGATTGGGAAGGGCTGACCGAACTTCAGTACAGCCTCTGCGGCCTGCCCGCGGTGGTGCTGGTCTCGCCCGCGCCCATCTTCGGTGTCAAGCTGATTGAGCTGATCCAACGCCTGTTCACCTGGCTGGGTAAGCCCTTGCTGGTGGATGCGGAAAACTGGATGGCCCACCCCGGAGCCGCCCATGCCATGCTCAACATCTTCCGCCACCGCAAGACCCCGCAGCACTTCATCATCCTCTCCGGCGATGTGCACTACTCCTTTGTCTATGATGTGGAACTGCGGGGTCACCGGGGTGGCCCGCACATCTGGCAGATCAGCAGCAGCGGTGTGCGCAATGCATTTCCCCCGCGCCTGCTGGCGCTGCTTGATCACCTCAATCGCTGGCTTTACTCGCCACGCTCGCCGCTAAACGGCTTTACCCGGCGCAGGCGCATGCGCGTGACCCCGCGCAAACCGGAGGGAACGCCCTCGGGCAGGCGGCTGCTCAATGGCAGCGGCATAGGTCTGGTGGAACTGGATGCCGAGGGGGTGCCTTGGCGGATTCGGGAACTGCTCGGCGACGGCAGCTGGGTCCGATTCTGTCGGCGCGATGGGGAAAGTCGCTGGGATTAGCGCCGGGAGTAGAGTTTGCCCGGATAATCCGGGTGACTCAGGGTGAGGGCGGCTTGTCGCCGAGATTAAGAAAGGGTACAGCGCCGTTGGGGATCATGCTGGTGGGCAGCACCCCGTTCCAGCGCTCGGCCTGCACCAAGGCGATCAGGTTGGGGTTGTTTTTCAGCGCCTCACCGCGGGCATTGATCGGCTTGGTCTTGGCCTGAATCTTTACCCGCTCGGCGTTCTGGCGGAACCTTTCAATGGTTCAGCTGTTGGCGCAGGTCATTCAGGTCAGTCAGCGATAGCCCGGTAGCCTCGGC
>JADGBD010000393.1 GCA_015231665.1 Gammaproteobacteria bacterium | reverse complement strand
GACGACCATGACTGGCCAGGGAACAGCACGTCATGATCGGTAGGCTTCTCTTTCCGGCCGGTCCAACCCGACAGCAATGCGAACCTGCTTTTTGTGATATACGGCCTCAGTTATTTTCAAAACGCAAAGTGAAATTTATTCAATTATTTATCAATTACTTATCTATACGCTCGTTGCACTTTTTGCCCAACAAAGGCCTACTCTGCACCACTGATCCACGCCAAATTCCCGCGAGAATTAGTGCCTTTAACAGCGAAAGCCAAAGCCAGTATTTTCTGGGTTATTTCATAGCAGACAGCGTAAAAAGCTTAAAGCGACCGAAGTCTGCGCACTTAAACAGCGAAAATCACTTGGCAACGGCAACCTAGCGGAACCTTGAGCTGCGCCAGTGAGAACCTTGAATCATGATGCTAAACATCTACACGCAGGGATTCAATTCCGTTGATCAGGCCCTGATTGCCGGCGGTGCCGATGTCAATGCGGTGGACTCGGCGGGTAATTCGGCGGTGATGGATGCCTCAGCCAAGGGTCAGCTGGAGATTACTTGATCTGCTGATCAGCGCCGGAGCTGATCTCAACCACCTGGCCAACATGGCCGGGCAGAATGCCTTCAAACGCGCCGAACTGGCCAAGCAGACGGAAATCAGCAAGCGCCTGAGCGAAGCCGGCGCGGCCGAGCCTGCTGCCGAGGAAGGAGCCAAGCCCTAACTCATGGGGCACTTTTACTGCCTATCAGCCGGGCATGTCGTTTCCCAGGGGATGAAAAGGGCGACCCAGAGCAGTTCCAGCAGGCCGACGAGGATGAAGGTCAAGGGATAGGCGGGCAGTTGCAGGGTCGAGAACAGTGCCACCAGTGCGCCGCCGGTGAGCGGGCCGAGGACAAAGCCGAGGGAGCCGGCGAGATTGAAGCCGCCCATGGCCAGGGCCTTTTGCTCGGCCAGAGCGAGGACCGCCACCAGCACCAGCGACGGGGCGTACATCAGCGAGGCCACCACGCCGCCGGCAAACATCAGCCAGGCAATCTGCCCCGGCGCCACCAGACCCACCGCCGCCAAGGTCAGACCATAGGCGATGCTGCCGACAAACATCATCCGCACCGGGTTCCAGCGGCGCGACAGCAGGCCGGCGGGATAGGTGAGCAAGGCAAAGGGGACCAGAAACAGCGCCATGATCAAGCCGATCTGCAGCGCATCCATGCCGATCTGGCTGCTGAGATAAAGCGACAGGGTCGAGACTATGACTCCCACCGTGAGGCGGTCGACAAAGGCAAAGGCATAGGGCAAACGCAGCCCCAGATTCTGCCGCAGAGCGCGTGCCAGCTGGCCAGTACTCGCCCTGGTTCGACCAGCGCCAGACTCACGCAGCGCCAGCGCAGCAAGCATCCCCAGCAAAAGCAGCAGACTGCCGCCCAGGCGCAGCACCCATTCCGCCCCCTCGCGCCCGATCAGCCCGCCCAGAGGCGCACCACTGGCCACCCCCAGGCTGATGGCCGCGCCCACCAGGCCCATGGTGCCACCTATGCCTTGGGTTGCGGAACTGGCCAGCGGGCCGCGGTTCTGCTCGCTCGCCATCGCCATCAGCAGGCTCAGGGCACTGATGTGGGCGCAGCCTTCCAGCAGGCGCCAGGCCAGATAGCCGGCATAGGGCCAGTCGAGCACCAGCATCCACACCGCCAGGCCGTTGACCAGCATGGCGAGAACGATGATCGGCTTGCGCCGCCCCCAGGCATCGGATAACAACCCGGCAATCGGCGCGAAGAGCAAGGCACCGAGCATGTTGGCGGACATGAACAGGTGTTGCTCGAACTCGCTCAGATCGGGATAACGACCGCCGGTCAGGTCGCGCAGAATGGGCACCATGGCGGTAACCGGAAACATCAGCAGGTAGAGCAGGAGTAAGATCAGGCCCAGTTGCATGGCCGCCTTACACCGTCAGCTGGGCATAGAGCAGGGGCAGTTGCTTGGGCAGCTCCGATGGTTGGCGGATGACGACAAAGCCGCTGCTGCCGAACAGGTAGGGCAGGTAGTCGTTGGCCTTGCGGTCGATGGTGACACAGAAGGGCTCCAGCCCGGCACGGCGCGCCTCGAAGATGGCCTGACGGGTGTCCTCGATGCCGTAGCGGCCCTCGTACTGATCCAGATCGTTGGGCTTGCCGTCGGTCAGCACCAGCAGCAGGCGGCGGCCCTCTGGGCGTGGCTCCAGTTGCAGGCTGGCGTAGCGGATCGCCGCGCCCAGGCGGGTGTAGTAGCCGGGCTTGATCTTTTGGATACGG
>JADGBD010000392.1 GCA_015231665.1 Gammaproteobacteria bacterium | reverse complement strand
GCGGGCCTCAAAATCACTTTGCTCCAGCATCTGCTGCAGCTGTTGCAACAGGGCCTGACCGAGGGCGCCGGCGACAGGGGCGCCGTCCTGGCTGGCGATTTCCGCCGGATGGCGGTCGATGCACTGGTGAATCTCATCCAGCATCAGGGCTATCTTGGTGACCAAGACAGCCTGCTGTTGGCCGGAGATCTGGCCAGAGATCTGACCAGAGACTTGACCTGATTTGAGTTGCTGTTCCAGCTCGCCGGCGGCCTGGGCCAGGGCGCTGGCACCGATGTTGCCGGCGCTGCCTTTGAGGCTGTGGGCGATGCGGCTGGCATCGGCCCATTGGGCCTGGGTGAGGCAGTCCTCCAAGTGCTCGAGATCCTGCCGATGGCTGTGGGCGAAGCGGCGCAGCAGGCGGGCATAGGCCGCCAGCTGGCCCTGATTGATCTGCAGGCCGCGGGCGCAATCCATCCCCGGCAGAAGCCCCAGTTGCTCCACCAGCGCCTGATCGGCTGCGGAGGCGGTCACCGGGGGGGAGGGTGGTTTGGGCGTGGCGCTGGCATCGCCTGCATCGGCGGCCAGCCATTGCTGCAGTTTGGCGTAGAGCAGGTCTGCCATCACCGGCTTGCTGAGAAATTCATTCATGCCGGCATCCAGGCAGGCCTGACGATCCTCGTCGAAGGCGTTGGCGGTCATGGCGATGATTGGGCAGTCGGCCCAGCCGGGCAGGGCGCGGATCGCCCGGGTGGCGCTGAGGCCATCCATATTGGGCATCTGCATGTCCATCAGAATCAGATCGTAGCGACGGGCGTTGACCCGCTCCAGGGCCTCGAGACCATCGTTGGCGATGTCCACCTGCAGGCCGACGTTGCCCAGCGCATCCAGGGCGATCTCCTGATTGACCAGATTGTCCTCCACCAGCAGTATCCGCGCTCCGGCGTGCTGCTGGCGCAGTTGCTCCTCGGGATTCTGGCGGCTGACCTGGTCGTCGCTGAACTGGCTCGGGCCCTGCGCCAGCCAGGCGGTGAACCAGAAGGTGCTGCCTTTGCCCTGTTGGCTGATGGCTCCGGCATCCCCGCCCATGAGCCGGGCGATGCGCTGGGTGATGGCCAGCCCCAGGCCGGTGCCGCCGAAGGCGTTGAAGATGTTGGCGAGGTTTTCCGGTGCAATGCCGATGCCGCTGTCTTCCACCCCGAAGCGCAGGAGCAGGCGCTCGTCTTTCTGTTCGAGCACGCGGCAGCGCAGGCAAACCCCGCCGCTGTGGGTGAATTTGATCGCGTTGCTGGCGAAATTGAGCAGGGCCTGCTGAATCCGGGTGGGGTCACCGCTGAGGCAGTTGGGTGCCTCGTCGGCTTCAATGCGCAGTTGCAGGCCCTTGGCCTCGGCCTGATCACGGATGATGGAGAGAATTTGGTTGAACAGGGTGCTGAGGCCGAAGCTGGTTTGCTCCAGCTTCATTTTGCCGGCCTCAATCTTGGAAAAATCAAGGATGTCGTTGATCAGGCAGAGCAGATGGCGCGAGGAGGCGTCGATCTTTTCCAGCTTTTCCAGCTGCAGGGGATTGGGATGGGTGCGCTTGAGCATCTGCGTCAGCCCCATGATGGCGTTCATCGGGGTGCGGATTTCATGGCTCATGTTGGCGAGGAAGGCGCTCTTGGCCTGGCTTGCCTGCTGGGCGCTCTGCAGGGCGACGTGGAGTTCTTCGGTGCGGGTGGCCACCATCCGTTCCAGGTCGCGCCTGTGCTCCAGCAGCACCTGTTCGGCGCGCTTACGCTCGCTGATGTCGACATGGGTGCCGACCAGGCGCAGGGGCTCGCCGTCCACGCCGCGCAGGAGATAACCACGGGAGAGGATCTCAACCCAATGGCCCTGTTTTGGACGCATGCGGAACTCGGTTTCATAGGAACTGCGTTCGCCGGCCATGTATTCGCAGATCATCTGCAGCGCGGATTGGCTCTGTTGCGGGTCCATCAAGGCATCCCAGCTGGCGAGGCTGTTGTCCAGCTCGGCATCCTGGTAGCCGAGCATCTCCTTCCAGCGGGGTGAGAAGTAGATGCTGTCGGTCTGCAGGTCCCAGTCCCAGAGGCCATCGTTGGCGCCGCGCATGGCCAGATCGAAGCGCTCCTGACTCTTGCGCAGCGCCTCGCGGGAGTTGCGCAGGGCCTGATGCTCCTGCTCCAGGGTGTCGAGCATGGTGTTGAAGGCTGCGGCCAGTTCGGCAGCCTCGTCCTGACCGCTGACCTGGGCTCGCTGGCGGTTGTCGCCCTGCTTGACCGCGCTGGTTACCC
>JADGBD010000391.1 GCA_015231665.1 Gammaproteobacteria bacterium | reverse complement strand
GGATGTAGTACTTGAGCCGATAAATGGGCCGGTAGCGGTTCAGTTCGTAGCGCTGGGACGGGCGCAGGCCGTGGAACAGCCAGCCGAGAAACTGGTTGGCTATACCCAGGGGGCAGATCCAGGAGCAAAAGAAGCGCCCCATGAACAGGGTCGGGATGATGATCAGCAGCGCCAGCAGCAACCCGAGGTAGAAGGTGCCGCTGGTGAGGAAGGCGGCGATGGCGGTGAGCGGGTCCAGTTCCAGTAGTAGTTTGGTCGGGTAGCCCTGCATGCGGCTGTAGTCGGTAACGAACAGCAGGCCGATGAACAGGGCAAAAAAGAACCCGGCATAGAGGCGACGGTAGCTGCGGAGTTTCTTCGGTAGCATCTGAATTTATCTGTAACTGGAGTCCGCAAAAAACGCAAATGGACGCAAATAAGAGCCATTGATGCCGCATTGGCGTTGATTTGCGTTCATTTGCGGACCTATTGCAATCACACTTGGCTCTCTTTAACCCGCAGCTGCTGCCAATCCACCAGGCCCAGCCCGCAGGCCTCGGCCATGGCGAGAAAGGGCACCTGCTCCGGCTTGAGATCGAGAAAACGTAGGCTGTAGCTATCGATGGCCACCGGATCGATGCCGGCGATGATGGTGTTCTCACGCACCACGTCATCCAGGCTGCCGCCGGTGGGGCCGTTGTGCTTGAGCACGCGCACCGCGTCCATCACCGTCAGGGTCGGCGTGACGGCGGCGGCGAGATCGACGATGGAGGTGTGAATGTCCTGGTGCAGCTGATTGCGCCGGCCACCGATGGCACCGTAGAGGTTCTTCATGCCCAGGGTGCAACCACAGAGGGAGTGGTGCTTGACGATGGGCACATTGATCAGCTTATCGGCCCAATGATAGTGCTTGGCCACCGGCCAGATCTTCAGCAGCTGGCCCTGCATGTCGGTATCGATGAAGTCGTTACCGCCGGGCAGCTCGACCCGGGCGCCGGCCTCCTGCGCCGCCTGCTGGATGCCGGAACGGACAAAACATCGTTTGGGGTCATTGAGGGACACGTCGCTGACGATGATCTCGCCGGCACCGGCATCGCGACAGAGCCTGACCAGGGCGGCAACCACTTCGGGATTGGTGTTGGCGGCCTGCTCGGGCTGGCGGTCCCAGCCGATGTTGGGCTTGATCAGTACCCGCTCACCCTTGGCGATGAAGCGCTCCATACCGCCGAGCAGTTGCAGAGCCTCGCGCACCATGGGTTCCACCTGGCTGCCACGCACCACGCTCATCTGTGCCAGGCTCTGGGATGGCGGCAGAACGAAGTCCTTGAGCGGGTCGGCCTGGATGATCTGCTCGCGTACCGGGTCTTGACTGTAGCTGGACAGGCCCAGGGCGGTGAAGCCGCCGGCCACCAGGGCGGTGGCGCCGAGGTCACGCAGGAACTCGCGCCGGGTGCGCGGTGCCAGGGTGCGGTTGAACTGGGGCTTGTCGCGCTTGGCCATCAGTCTGCTCGAATCGCCTGCAACAGGCTCGGCTCGGGGGCGGTGAAGGCGCCCAGCAGGCGGGTCTTGCCGATGACGAAGAACCACTCGCCCTCGTAGGGGTCATCCACCCGGTAATAGATCAGGCCCTGGTGCTCCACCTGCTCAACGGCGATGCCATCCTTTTTGAGAAAATCCAGCAGGGCCTGGCCTGTGGTCCGGATCTGCTCGGTGCTGTCGAGTATCTGAAAGGCGGTGAATTCCCCCTCGGCCCCCTGAAATTGGCTCTCCAGTACCTGGTTGAGAAAGCCCATGCCGCGATAGGCTTCCTTGACGAAGTAGGTGGCCAGGGGATCGCCCAGCTTGGGGAAGCTCAGGTCCAGTTCCTCCAGCTGCCCCAGGCCGAGACGCAGATTGCTGGCCAGGGTCTGGGCGGCCTGGGCCAGGTCCAGCTGGGCATCGAAGCGGTTGAGCTGGATGTAGTAGGGGCCGAGGATCAGGTTCAGACCATCACCGCTGGCGAAGGCCATGCTGCCGATGCCTTCCAGCGGCTGGGCTTCAGGCGAGAGTTCGTCCATCAGGGCACCGAAGGCGAACAGGGGCTCGCCCATGTGATAGAGATTGGCGACCAGTTGCGGCTGCTGCGCACCCGCCGTGGCGTATTCCACCACGGTCAGACCGGTGAAGCCGGAGCTGAGGTAATACTCGGCATGACCGTTGATGTACTCGTAGAGGTTATCGGCGTTATAGGGCCGTGGCGGACCAAAGCGCGGCAGGCCGAGCAAGGCGTCCGGCAGTGGCGGCAGCTTGGCCTGCC
>JADGBD010000390.1:606-2292 GCA_015231665.1 Gammaproteobacteria bacterium | reverse complement strand
AGCGACACTTTTAAACTCCGCGATCTCAGCGCTTCTCTGCGTCCTCCGCGTCCTTGATACCGCTTGCGAGCACCTCAGAGCGGCCAGTGTAATAGCAACAACCACAGCTGATGCACAGCGACACTTTTAAACTCCGCGATCTCAGCGCTTCTCTGCGTCCTCCGCGTCCTTTATTAGGTTAGGCATCGATCCACTCCATACGCATTCCGGGTTCAAGGTTCAGGACCAGCGCCTTGCCTGCGGGCAGTTCCAGGGTTGAACTGGCGCTCAGGCAGAGCGAGGCACGCCAAGGTCGCAGCGGGCTGACCAGCTTGCGCACGCGCAACTGCCGGTCCAGATAGACCAGATCGATAGGGTAGCCCATGCCAAAACTGTGTACCGAGGCACAGGGGGCAATCCACAGACCGGCATCCTCCGCCAGATCGCGGCCCAGCAGCCCCCGGGTGCGCTCGAGTGCCGACTCGGTGCGCCAGACCTGTTTGATCCGCGCAACTTCCTTTCCGGCTGAGTCGAGAAAACGGGCCTCACCCAGGCGCACGGCTACATGGCCATGAACTTCATCATGATGGGGAAGCCCAGCACAATGAAGGTCACCGGAAAGATAAAGGCCACCAGCGGGAAAATCAGCTTCACCGGCGCCTGCATGGCCTGCTTCTCGGCGCGCTGGAAGCGCTCGGTGCGGCG
Source organism: Gammaproteobacteria bacterium (assembly GCA_015231665.1). Classification (GTDB taxonomy): domain Bacteria; phylum Pseudomonadota; class Gammaproteobacteria; order Chromatiales; family Chromatiaceae; genus Magnetovirga. The sequence continues at coordinate 1,608 of JADGBD010000390.1, read as the reverse complement.
CTGTTCCGACTGCAGCCGCAAGGTCTTGGCCATGCTCGAGCCCATGCGCTCGGCCTGCACCATGGCATTGACGAAGCTGGTGATGTCCGGAATATCCAGCCGCGCCGCCATCCGCTTCATTGCCTCGGCGCGGGTCACCCCGGAACGGATATCACGCATGATGATATTGAACTCGTTCTTCAGCGGCCCGTCGGGACCCTTGTTCATCGCCTGCTGCACGGCGCCGGTGAGGTTCAGCCCCGCCTCCACCGACATGGTGATGAAATCGAGAAACACCGGCAGGGTGCGAATCACCTGTTTCTCCCGCCGTTTGCGCGTATCGGACAGCCAGACCAGGGGAAACATGAAGCCGCCAGCCGCCAGGCCGAGCAGAATCAGCAGAGTCCCCTGCTTCGGCGGCACCGCCATTATCAGGATCAAGCCAATAAAAAAGGCGATCAGCGCGCCCACATAGCGCATGGCAACAAACTGCTCCGCATTCACCATGTAGCTGACGCCGGTCTTCTGCAAACGGCTATCCAATTGATCCAGATAGCGGTTGGAATGGAACTGCACCAGGCTATTGGCCACCAGCAACACCAGCGGCCAGATCAGCGCCAGCAGAGGCGGCAGCGGGTCCATGTAATCGCGCTCGTCGCGCTCGACATCGCCGGTGACCTTCTGGAACAGATAGGCCAGCAACAACACGCAAATGCCGATGCTCAGCACCGCCAGGGAAAACACCATCTCCAGGGTCAGCGAGGTCTCATACATCGATGGTGGTCACCTTGCGAATGAACATATAGCCGAGCAACTCCATCACCACAATCACCGTGCAGGCGGCCCAGCCCATCGGGGTGGTGAACAGTTTGGTCATCGCCTCGGGCTCGAGAAAATACAGCAGCACCCCGAGCAGAATCGGCAGGCCGGTCATCACATAGCCCTGCATGGTGCCTTGGGCGGTCAGGGCCTGAATCTTGCCCTCCATGGTCGCCTTGCGGCGCAGGGTGTCAGCCAGGGTAT
>JADGBD010000390.1:0-560 GCA_015231665.1 Gammaproteobacteria bacterium | reverse complement strand
CGGGAGATGCGTAGAGCGGCGGTAAACATGATGAAATCCGGCAGGGGGATGCGTCGCTCCATATTGCGCAAGGATTGCTCGAACTCCACGCCGATGCGCTGCTCCCGAATGAACAGCAGAAATTCCTGGCTCAGGGGCGCCGGCTGCTCCTTCACCAAAGACTCCAGCGCCATGTTCAGGCTGGCACCCGCAGCAAGGGAGCCAGAGACCATGGTCAGGGCATCGGGCAGTTGAGTTTCAAACCGCTTGAGCCGGCTGGCGCGCATGTTCTTGTAAATCTGGAATGGCCCCACCAGCACCAGCACAAAAACCACACCGGCAATCATCAGCTGGCCCATGAGGGCAAACATCAGCGGGAAGATCACCAACGCCACCAGGTTGAACATGAACAGGCGCTGCGGATCGATGAACAGGAACATGTCTTCCATGTTGGTGGTGGCCGTATCCATGAACATGGCCTCGTAATCGCCATAAAAAGCGCGACCCTTGCTCACCCCCAGGAAGGCCAGAATGAAAATGGCCAGAAAAAAACAGCCCAGCGCCAGCAGCAGGGCCGCATC
>JADGBD010000389.1 GCA_015231665.1 Gammaproteobacteria bacterium | reverse complement strand
GCCCAGCGGCTCGACCACATGCAGCATGATGATGTTGGCGTTGAATTTCTGCGCCAGCCGCACCGCCTGACGAAACACCGGCCGGGTATGCTTGCCCAGATCGGTGGCGTAGATGATGTGCTTAAAATCGAGTTCGGCGAGCATGTCAGTGGTTGCTCCAGTAAAGGCCATTCAACCCGGCGAGGCCGGGAGTCGTTCGGGCTGAGCGCTTGGGACGCAGAGTACGCGGAGAAGCGCAGAGCACGCAGAGTTTAATTGTAGCCTCACCCAGAAACCTCACGCCGGATGGACATTGTAGGTTGGGCTTTAGCCCGACAGCCGTTGACAGGGCGAGGCCACGAGCAACAGCTGCATTCAACCCACTTGCAGCGCCTTAGTCGTCCTTGCGGACGACAGTCGGGCTAAACCCCGACCTACCCATTTACTCTTCTCTACTCCCTCTGCGTCCCTTTTAATACCCCCGCAGCGCGTCGATGTACTCCGGCAGGAACAGGGAGATCTGCGGCACGTAGGTAATCAGCATCAAAAAGCCCAGCAGCAGCGCCAGCCAGGGTAGCACGGCCTTGATCACCCAGCCGATGCTCTGGCCGGTGATGCCTGAAGTGACAAACAGGTTCAGCCCCACCGGCGGGGTGAGCATGCCAATCTCCATGTTCACCACCATGATGATACCGAAGTGGATGGGGTCAATCCCCAGCTGCATGGCGATGGGGAAGAGAATCGGCGCCATGATCAGCAGGATCGCCGAGGGTTCCATGAAGTTGCCCGCCATCAGCAGCAGCAGGTTGACGACAATGAGGAACATCCAAGGGGTCAGGCCCCACTCGACTATGGCCTCGGTGATGATATGGGGGATGCGCTCGGTGGTCAGCACATGGGCGAAGAGCATGGCGTTGGCGATGATGAACAGCAGCATGATGCTGACCTTGGCCGCGTCCATGACGGTCTTCTGGATCTCGGCGTTGAAGCCGCAGCGCGGCAGGGCCCAGGCCATCTGCCAGCTGTTGCGCAGGAGCATCGGGCCTATGCCCTCGTCCTCCTTGCGCCAGGGCTGGTTCTTCAACGGCCCCATGTCGCGGTAGCCGAACACGGCAACGAGGAAGGCATAGACTGCAGACACCGCCGCGGCTTCGGTCGGGCTGGCAATGCCGCCGTAGATGGAGCCGAGCACGATGACGATGAGCATCAGCCCGCCGCTGGCGCTGAAGCCGGATTTGAGCATCGAGCGAAAACCGGCCCAGGGCTGTGCCGGCAGGTTTTTGATCCGCGCGACTATGTAGATCGCCAGCATCAGCAGCAGGCCCATGAGGATGCCGGGGATGAAGCCGGCCATGAACATCCGCGCCGCCGAGACCTCGGTGGCGGCGGCATACACCAGCATGACGATGGACGGTGGGATCAGGATGCCCAGGGTGCCGGCGGTGGTGATGACCCCGGCAGCCAGCTCCTGCGGGTAGCCCGAGCGCATCATCCCGGCGATGACGATGGTACCAATGGCCGCCACCGTCGCCGGCGAGGAGCCGGACACCGCAGCAAACAGCATGCAGGCCATGATCGAGGCCATGGCCAGACCGCCGCGGATATGGCCGACCATGTCGATGGCGAAGTTGATCAGCCGCCGCGCTACCCCGCCGGTGGAGAGAAAGGCGGAGGAGAGGATGAAAAAGGGGATAGCCAGCAGGGTGTAATGGCCGGAGAGGGCCTCGAACAGCTTTAAAGCAATACTGGCAATGGAATCATTGGAGAACAGCAGGATGGTGACTATGCTGGAAAAGCCGAGCGACAGGGCAATCGGCATACCGATGAGCATGCAGCCAAACAGCAGCAGAAACAGGGTGGCTATGGTCATTTGGCAGATTCCTCCTGGCGCAGCTGCTCGGCCAGTTTGAGGCTCTCCTCGGCCTCGTCATGGCGGTGAAAGCCGCTGACCCGACCGCTGATCACTCCCCAAAGCACCTGCAGCAGGCGCAGGCTGAGCAGGACAAAGCCGATCACCAGAATGCTGTGGGCAATCCAGGCGGGAATCGGCAGGTCCTCAAGCTCGATGCCGATCTTCTTCATCTTCGCCAGATAGACCCAGCTGCCATAGATGAACAGGCCGCAATAGACCAGGCTGAGCAGGGCGGCGATGGCGGTAAGAATGCGCTGGCCCAGGGGGCTGAACAGACGCACCAGGGCATCCACGCCGATGTGTGCCCCCACCTTGAGGCCGTAGGCATATTTATTTGAATCTCTCGCAGATTCGCTTGCCCATTGCGGGCGTGATGTCGATTGCTCACCGGGTCAGTGGCGTGCT
>JADGBD010000388.1 GCA_015231665.1 Gammaproteobacteria bacterium | reverse complement strand
GTCGGCAGTGGTGCTCATTGCGCCCAAGGTGGCATTTGCCTGGATGTTCGTTACACTCAGGGTAGTAGCCGCTTTGCTGCTGGAAGACCAGAACTCAGTAGCACCGGTGATGGCACTGGCATCTAGGGTCAAACCAGCGAGGTCACGCACCATAACCTTCTCAACACCAGTTACGGTCGCTGCGACGTTCCAATTATTGGTGACTGGAGCGCAGGCTATGTGGCTGATATTGGCTACACCTATGGCTATTACACAGAATTAAACCCCAACAGGGCCAAGCTGGCTCTGCTCTACCAAGGTATTGCCATTCCAGAGTACGGTGTTGCCTGTGAACTGGGCTTCGGCCAAGGCATCAGTGCCAATATCCACGCGGCGGCTTCTGGGGCCTGTTGGTATGGCACCGATTTCAATCCGGCTCAGGCGGGTTTTGCCCAAGAATTGGCCAAGGCATCCGGTGCCGAGGCCCATCTCTATGATGAAGCCTTTGCTGATTTTGCCCAGCGTGCCGACCTGCCCGACTTCGACTACATCGGTCTGCACGGCATCTGGAGCTGGATCAGTGACCAGAATCGCCAGGTCATCGTCGATTTTATCCGCCGCAAGCTCAAGGTCGGCGGGGTGCTCTACATAAGCTGCAACACCTTGCCGGGCTGGGCGGCCTTTGCACCCATGCGCCACCTGATGACCGAACACGCTGAAGTCATTGGCTCGGAAGGCCGTGGCATCGTCTCCCGCATCGATGATGCCATCGAGTTTGCCACCAACCTGATGGCCACCAACCCCACTTTCTCGCGTGCCAATCCGCTGGTTGCCGAGAAATTGGCCAAGCTCAAGGATCAAAACCGCCACTACCTGGCCCACGAGTACTTCAACCGCGACTGGCACCCCATGCACTTTGCCACCATGGCTGATTGGCTGGAGCCCGCCAAGGTGCAGTACGCCGGATCAGCGCATTATATTGACTACGTGGACAGCGCCAACCACACGCCGGAGCAGCAAGAGTTTCTGAACGCCATACCCGATCCCATGTTTCGCCAAAGCACACGGGATTTCATCGTCAACCAGCAATTCCGCCGGGATTACTGGATCAAGGGTGCGCGGCCACTGAATGTTCTGGATAAATCCGAGCTGTTGCGAGCCCACAAGGTCATCTTGAAAAGCTATCGGGACGATATTCCCCTCAAGGTGGATGGGTGTCTGGGGGAGGCGACCTTGAATGAGGATGTCTATACGCCACTTCTTGACCTCTTGGCGGATCACAAGCCCCGAACCCTTGGCCAGCTCGAGCAAGCCATGTTGCCTCAGGGCAAAACCCTGGCCCATGTTGTCCAGGCTGTCCTTGTGATGAGCGGCGCAGGACACATCGACACCGTTCAGGATGATCGAGCTATCACCCGAGCGAAAAAATCGACCGACAAGCTCAATCATCATTTGATGACCATGGCGCGGGGCAATCTGGAGAGCAACTACCTCGCCAGCCCGGTGACTGGTGGCGGTGTTATTGTTCAGCGCTTCCGCCAGCTCTTCCTGCTGGCCCTCAAGCAAGGCCACAAAACGCCCAACGAATGGGCACAGTTTGCCTGGAAAATACTGGAAGCCCAGGGGCAGAAACTCAAGAAGGAAGGCAAGGCGGTGGAAACGCCAGTCGAGAATATTGCCGAATTGCTTAAAGAGGCCACCGAGTTCCAGGACAAGCAGCTGCCCATCCTCAAGGCCCTGCAGATCGCCTAGACCGTGAGCCTCTGGCTCGCCTACAGCCTGGGCACCTTGGGCATAGGTGCCGAATGGCGCAGCTACAGCCTGGCCTGTGGCCAAGCGTTTCGGCGCTGGTCCGCCATCGGCGCCCTGCTCTGGTCGGGCATGTACGCCCTGCTCGACGCCTGGACCGCCGCCCTGACCATGGCCACCACCGCCCTGCGCACCTGGTTGTCCGGCTGGCTGGAGAATCCACAGCGTAAGCACCCGGCAGCCATTGGCTTCGTGCTGCTGTTCATCGGCCTCACCGCCCTGTCCTGGCAAGGCCCCATCTCCCTGCTCCCGGCCTTCGCCGTCATCAACACCACCCTGGCGCTGTTCTACCTGGGCAACCGCGCCATGCGCATCGCCCTGCTGGGTTCCAGTATCGCCTGGATCGCCAACGACATCCTCTGGCACGCCTGGCCAGCACTCCTCGCCGAAGTGGTCGCCGCCGGTCTGAACCTGCGCACCATCCAGCGCCTGGGGCAGGTGGAGCAGCTGGGATAACCGAGGTGCTAGCGATAAACATGATCGAGGTGCTGGTGTGCGAGAGCTGGCTGATTCGGTCAAGCTCTGGCATTTCTA
>JADGBD010000035.1:2108-12064 GCA_015231665.1 Gammaproteobacteria bacterium | reverse complement strand
CTTCAGCATCGGGGGCGCGATTGAAGACATTGCGGTAGAGGGCGGTGACATAGTCAGCGTTGCTCAGGTCATTGGCGTAGAGGTTTTTGAACTCGGTGGAGTTGACAAAGCCATCGGCAATTGCGGCCATGCTGGTGCCGCTCTGGTAGGCCTGCATCCAGAAGGCTAGACCTGAAGCATCGGGGATACGGCTGAAGGTGGTGTAGTAGAGCAGGGCAACAGGGGTGACCACACCGGAGAATTCGGGGCTGTCGAGGAAGCTTTGGGTGACCTGGGCAGAGCTCAGGGCGCCTGTGTCAATTTGTGCTTCCCAGTGGGCCAGGCCTGCGGGCTCGGCTTCACGGCCAAGGAGGTTGGTGTAGAGTTGCTTGACGAAATCTGCTGTTGCCATGATGTATCTCCGAGAGTGGTTTCCAAGTTCAACGCCTATCCCGCTGCCGTTTGTCCAAGCAATCGTAACGAGGTCAGGTCAGGCTGCAGATAGTAGCTGAGCTATGCAAATTATTATCTTGCATTATCTTGCAATGAGCTCCGGATTTGGCGAGCTTCTGTTCGCAAGATTTTGCAAGGTAAGTTTGTTCAAGGTTATGCAACAATGCGCAAGATTACTGAGCCACTGAGTGAAAATTCCACTGGCTCTGCGACCTCTTGACTGGCCCTTGGCGGGTGGGGAGGACGCATGGGGGATGATCGATCTGATTACCCAGAAACCTCTGCCCGCGTACGCCGTGGATTGAGTCGCGGCATTTTGTCGGGCTTCAGCCCGACAGCCGTTAGCAGGGCGAGGCGGCAAGCAACAGCTACTTCAGCCAACCAGCAGCGCCTCAGTCGGCCTGAAGGCCGACCTACATCCGAACAAAGCCTCAGTCGGCCTGAAGGCCGACCTACATCCGAACAAAGCCTCAGTCGGCCTGAAGGCCGACCTACAGACCGACAAAGCGAACAGCCTTTTCCAACGGCCAGTGTTCGCGTCGGGGTAGCGGAGGCGAGCAGTTGCATTGCCGGGTAAATTTTTTTCGGAATCTGACATTCACCTGACAATCACCAGATACATTGGCTGATATGGGGCTGACTCTGAAGTGCGCCCCCCGCAATCTTGAAGTAATGGCATCAAACGGACACGGAGACACGGATATGATTGATGTGCAGATTTTGCTGCAGGCCCAGAGCAGGGCTACCGAACAGGCGGTATTGGATTATTTTGGTCGGCTACGCTTGCCTATAGCCAGACTTGGTCCAAGTTCAAGCTCCCTCAGGCATTCCCCGAATCAGGGGATACCCATATTGATGATTGAGAATGGCGCTTGGCATGATGGCGAGGCGACGTTGAGGCATTTGCGCGAGGCTTGGGGTGATGGGGCAGGCCTGGTGTTGTTCAATGCGCCCAATCAGATGACCCAGCGCATCGCCGCCTGGGAGCAGGGCATTGACTGCTATTTGCCCGGCCCGGTCGATCCGCGGGAATTGCAGGCGGTGGTGGAGCGGCTGTCCCAACGATTGTGCCAACTGCGTGAGGAGGCGAGCCCATCTGCGGTTATTGAGGGCTACTGGTCGCTGGATCGGGAGGCGATGAGCCTGGTCCATTTGGCCAGCAGCGACGAGCTATTGCAGACACCCCTGACCGGCACGGAGATGCTTTTGCTGCAAGCGCTGATGGAGCAACCCGGGGAGGTGCGCAGCCGGCAGATGATTTGCGGCCTGTTGGGACCAGGGGGCGACCCCATGGATACCCGTCGTTTGGATTGCCTGGTTTCGCGGTTGCGCAGCAAGGTGATGAAGCAGATGGGTTGCAAATTGCCTTTGCAGAGCTATCGCAATCTGGGCTATGCCTTCAACGGCAAGGTCAGGTGCTGATTGGGTTTGTCGGGCGAGTGACGGCATCCTTCGCGCAACAATCAGGCAACAAAAACTTCACCCAGCGCAGGCCTGCTTTGGGTTAGCTTTAGGCTCCGTCCATCCCGCAGAGGAGCCTGAACATGCAACCCACGCCCTTTTCCAGCCGTGCCGAGTGGTTCGAGGCACTGGATGATGTGCCGAGCAATCCCAGCCGCCAGCCCAGTCTGGGGGATCTGATTGCCCTGCGCTGTGATCGCCGGGGTTTTCTTAAGGGTGCGCTTGGGGTGGCTGTGGCTGGCGCTCTGGCCAAGACTCAGCTGGAGCAGGCTGCCCTGGCTGCTGAGCCCTCCCATCCAGCAGCCAGCCGCTTTGGCTTCAGCGAAATCAGCCGGGGCGTGGATGGCGACCACCATGTCGCCCCCGGCTATAACGCCGAGGTGCTGATTCGCTGGGGTGATGCCGTGCTGGCGCAGGCGCCTGCCTTTGACCCCTTGCAGCAGACCGTCGCCGCCCAGCGGCAGCAGTTTGGCTATAACAACGATTATATCGGCTACATTCCCCTGCCTTTGGGCTCCAATAGCTCGGACCACTGCCTGCTCTGTATCAACCATGAGTACACCGATGAGGAGCTGATGTTCCCTGGGCTGGGCCAATACGACAAGGCCCTGAGCCAGGCCACGGCAGAGATTTGCCAGATCGAGATGGCCTGCAATGGCGGCAGCATCATCGAGATTCAGAAGCAGCAGGGCAAATGGCAGCTGGTGGCCGATAGCCCCTACGCCCGCCGCATCAGCGCCCTGGATACCCCCATGCGCCTGTCCGGCCCTGCCGCCGGGGATAACCGGCTGCAGACCGGCTCCGACCCCAGCGGCACTGAGGTAATCGGCACCCTGAATAACTGCGCCGGCGGCATCACCCCCTGGGGCACCTGGCTGATGGCGGAGGAGAACTTCCACGGCTACTTTATCGGCGAGCTTGCTGATGGGCGGGAAGCAGCCAACCACAAACGCCTGGGCGTGCCGGGCCAGCGTTACGCCTGGGGCCGCTTCGATGCGCGTTTTGACATCGGCAAGGAGCCCAAGGAGCCCAACCGCTTCGGCTGGATCGTCGAGGTCGATCCCCTCGACCCCCAATCCACGCCGATCAAGCGCACCGCCCTGGGCCGCTTCAAGCACGAGGGCGCCGAGTGCATCATCAATGGCGATGGCCGTCTGGTGATCTACAGCGGCGACGACCAGCGCTTTGAGTACCTGTACAAGTTCGTCAGCCGCGATCCGGTCAATCTGCAGGACCGCGCCGCCAATCGCGATCTGCTGGATCATGGCGAGCTCTCAGTGGCGCGCCTGCAGGCCGATGGCAGCCTGAGCTGGCTGCCGCTGGTGCATGGCCAGAACGGCCTGAGCGCCGAGAACGGCTTTGCCAGCCAGGCCGATGTGCTCATCGACTGCCGCCGCGCCGCCGATCTGCTGGGCGCCACCCCCATGGACCGGCCCGAGGACATCGAGCCCAACCGCCACAACGGCAAGGTCTATGTGATGCTGACCAACAACAGCAAGCGCAGCGCAGATCAGCAAGACGCCGCCAACCCGCGGGCGAACAACCTCTGGGGCCATATCCTGGAGCTGACCCCCGAGGGCGGCGATCATGCCGCCACCAATGGCCGCTGGGAGATTCTGATCAAGGCCGGCGACCCCGCCGATCCGGCGGTAGCTGCGCTGTGGAACCCCGCCACCAGCGCGCAGGGCTGGTTCGCTTGCCCGGATAATTGTGCCGTTGATCCCCAGGGTCGGCTCTGGATCAGCACCGATCAGGGCAAGGGCTGGAAAAAGGCCTCCGGCGGCGCTGATGGCATCTGGGCGCTGGAGACCGATGGCCCGCTGCGCGGTACCGGCAAGCTGTTCTATCAGGTACCGGTGGGGGCGGAGATGTGCGGACCCTGCTTCACCCCGGACGGCAAGACCCTGTTTGTTGCCGTGCAGCACCCGGCCAGCGATGGCACCAAGGACTACCCCGGTTTCAACCGCGCCTCCAGCTTTGAAGACCCGGCCACCCGCTGGCCGGACTTTCAGCCGGACATGCCACCGCGGCCTGCGGTGGTGGTGATCAGCAAGACGGATGGTGGGCTGATTGGCAGCTGATTTTTCATATCTGCTCCTGATTACCCACAAACCTCAGCCATCTTACGACGTGGATTGACTCGCAGCCTTAGTCGCCCATACGGGCGACAGTCGGGCTAAAGCCCGACCTACAGGATTGGCTGAGGTTTATGGGTAATCAGTTAGTTATTTCTGTGCATCGTTGGCGTTCTTTGCGGTCCGCATTGTGGTTTCTGCTTCGCCGGGATGGGCCAACTGTTAAGAGGGGCTTGTTGAAAAGGCCTATCCCGTTGACAATGGTGCACCTCTGGCCCAGATCACCCGGGCCGCCGCATCAGAAGTCGCTATGGAACCGGTCAAAATACGCACAACCCGCTTAACTCTCGCCCTTGTTCTGGGCTTTCTTCCCCATCTGGCGCTGGCCTCCCTGCTCGAGAAAACCCAGAACCCCAAGTTCTTTGAGCTACAGGGCTTCAAGGAAGAGACCCAGGGCGAGTACCCCAACGAGCGCGTCCAGCGCGCCAGCCTGGTCAATTTGAACAACCAGATCAACCGCTGGTACCTGCTCAGCCTGGAAGACAGCAAGGGCAAGCAGACCCTGCTCAATCTGCTGCCGGTGAATGCCGATCTGCACCTGCGCCTAGACCCCGAGCGGCCGCGCCTGCTGCTGAGCGACGCCAAGGGCGGCAAGAAGACCTGCGATCTGGAGGACGACATCCTCAAGCCCCACTCCCGGCTTGGCCGCACCAAGATGAGCTATCAGGCGGTGTGCAAGGATCAGCTTTTCATCGTGATCAAGCAAAACGGCTATCAGTCCACTATCGAAAAGGGCGCCGAGGTCATCCGCTGGCTTGCCGGCGATGTCGGCGAGAGCCTGATCAACGATGCCAAAGAAGGCTTCTTCCAGGACAAATACCTGGTGCGTGAAGCCGTCGAGCACGGTCAGGCGGCAAATGCCGAGCAAGCTGCCGAGCCAGCTACAGAGCAGGCCCAGGGCCAGCAGGCCGACCCAAGCCCCCTGCCCCGCGCCGCCCTGGACGAGCGGCAGCAGGATGCTTCCATCTCAGCCAGCCAGCTGCTGCTGAAGACCCGTGAGGAAAAGAAGTCCCTGCTCGCCGGCCAGTGGTATCCCCTGCGCAACTACCCCGGCTTTTATGCCAGCCTGATCGAGCCGGGGATGGTCGACAAGCAGATTCTCAGCTCCCACCGCGACCGTGCCAACGGTCTGGACGGGGTCGAGAACCATGCCGCCGTTTATCTGATGGCCTTCAGCCTCAAGGATTTCAGCCTGGGCTGGGGCCACGGCACCGATCACCCCGGCGTGGGCTGGTCCGAGCGCGCGGTCAACATCACCAAAGACAACCCCTACGGCCCCGATGGCTTCAACCGCATCGCGCCGCTGATCCCCCTCGGCCATACCCCGCCGGCGCTCTGGAGCAAAACTGTGGGCACCTTTTCTGGCGGCTTCCAGAACCGCCACGCCGCCTTCCGCTTCGGTGAGCTGTCGCAGAAGAACAAGGCCCATCACTACGGCTTTATGGAAAACGGCGTGCTCATGGTCAGCCCCACGGTGGGTCTGGTCAGCGTCATCGCCTACAAGGATGGCCGGGTGGATATGAAGACCTGGACCGAGCAGGACAATGACAGGCTCAGCGAGATGGTGCACATCCGCCAGAACGGCCTGCCCCTGATCGAACCCGATGCCGAGGGCAAGGGCATTCCCGGCAAGTGGGTCAAGTTCTGGGGTCCGGGCAACTGGTCCGGCTCCGCCAACAAGGAGCTGCGCACCCCCCGCGGTGCCGCCTGCCTGATCGAAACCGAGGATGACCGCTTCTTCGTCTATGCCTACTTCTCCGCCGCCACCCCCAGCGGCATCGCCCGTGTATTCCAGGCCTATGGCTGCAACTACGCCATCCACCTGGACATGAACAGCCCCGGCCAGGCCTATGCCAGCCTGGCACGCCAGCTGCCGGAGAAAAACACCTTTGATATCGAGCACCTGAGTTCCGGCATGCACGTCGGCGACGGCGGTGGCGCACCGCGCTACTGGATCAAGCCCGATTACAAGGACTTCTTCTACATTTACCGGAGATAAACATGTTCAGAACCCTCGGCCTGATTGTTATCGCCAGCCTTGGCAGCGGTGCCCTGGCCGCCGCCGAAAGCCCCGCCTTTGCCGACAAGGTGGTGCGTGAGCACGATCTGTCCGGCGCCCAGGCGGAGCGCCTGCGCAACCTGCTGACCAAGTCCTACGGCATCACCCGCAACATCGGCAGCGAAGACCCCGACGCCTTCAAGGGACCGAACAACAGCTTTCACCCGGTAACCCGCGCCCAGTGCCGCGAGCAGGTGCTCGACAGCGGCAAGATCAAGGCATCGAGCAAGAACGAGCGCATCTGTCAGGCGAAGTGGATGGCCCCCATCCCCGGTGCCGATGGCAAGCCGGCGGTCTGCGTCGATCAGTTCGAATTCCCCAACATCCCCTGCGAATACCCGCTGGTCTGGGTGCCCTCGCAGACCGCCCATCAGATCTGCCAGAGCATGGGCAAGCGCCTGTGCAATTCCCACGAATGGGAAGGCGCCTGTGCCGGCAGCGTCCAGCCCACCAGCGTCTATCGCTTTGATGTTGCCGGCGATGGGCCGCGGCGCAACGCGGTGAATGCGGCGCGGGAGAAGGTCTGGGCCTTCCAGTCCCAGCCCGGGCTGGCGGATCGGACAAAGTCGCAGGGCCTGTGCGGGGTCTACACCCCGGACGATCCTGACCTGTTGCCGGAGGCCAAGGCGAACATCCAGGCCGGCTCCATTCCCGGCCTGTCCAAGGGTTGTGCTCCGGATAAATCCGCCTATAAGACCTGCGGCACCAACACCTGGCCCGCTGGCTACAAATACCGCTGCAAGAGCGCCCAGGATGTTTACGACATGCACGGCAACGTCGCCGAGGTCACCAACCTGCCGAGCCACCAAGGCAACCTGGCCAAGGGCAGCACCACCGGCTTTACCGAGCGCAAGGGCTCCTTCTTCGTTGACCGCTCCGGCCTCAAGGGCAAGGGTGGCGCGCCGAAATACCCGGACGACTGCCGGGTGCGTCAGCCCTACGAGCACACCAAGGAGGTGCGTCTGGACACCGGCCATTCCTTCTATCAGGAAGGCTTTCGCTGCTGCAAGGACGTGCCTTGATCCAGCGGCCTGATCTGCAGAGCTGACCAGGCCGATGATCCGGCTTGGCCACTTCCTCCTGCCCTGGCTGTTGCTGCTACCGCTTGCGGCAGCGGCCAGCCTGATTCAGCCCGATTCGATCCCGAATGCACCTGAAGACGCAGCGGACAACCCCTGCAATCTCGAGGACCCCGGCTTCGGTGCCTACCATGCCTGGCAGAAACTGGGTCAGGAAGAAGAGCCCGAGCTGGGGCAAATCCTCATCCCCCGCCAGCTGCCGCTCAAGACCGATGGCGGTTTTGATCTGATCATCCACTTCCACGGCGGCAACGCCGCGCGCAAGCAGATGGTCGGCGTCGCTCAGGGGCTAGTGCTGGTGGGTGTGGACCTGGGTGCCGGCTCCCGCGCCTACGAGCGCCCCTTCAGCGATCCCAGCGTCTTTCCCCGCCTGCTGGCTGCGGCCGAGGCCGCGGTGGCCGAGCGCAGCGGCCAGCCGCGGGCACGGGTGCGCAAGCTCGCCCTGTCCGCCTGGAGCGCCGGCTACGGTGCCATCCGCGCCATTCTGCGCCAGCGCGCCAGCGAGCGGGTGGACTCGGTGGTGCTGATCGACGGCCTGCACGCCGACTTTGACGAGGATCACCCCCATCTGCCCAATGCCGAGCAGATGGAACCCTTCCTCCACTTCGCCCAAAAGGCGGCCAAGCGATCCCGCTACATGTTCGTCAGCCACTCGCGCATCATTCCCCCGGGCTATGCCTCCACCACCCTCACCGCCCACTACCTGACCCGCCGGGTCGGCGGCAAGATCAGCCCCTCGGTGCAGCAGGACAGCCCCTACCTCAAGCGCTACGAGCGCGCCCGCCAGGGTGATTTTTCCATGCGCGGCCATCATGGCGAAGGCAAGGGTGACCACTGCGCCCAGCTCGCCCTGATCGGCGAGGTCAGCGCCTATCTGCAGGAACGCTGGCAGCCCAAACCGCCGCCCAAACCGAGCAAAGCCAAGCCAAAGCCAAATTCCAACAAAGCCAAGCCCAGCGGCCGGCCCACCACCGCTCAGTCAAGCAAGCCCAGCCAGCAGGCGGCCGGCACTTGATCAAGCCATTCTTGATCAACAAGGACAGCAAGGGTGGCGAGTTGCTGCGCTTCGGTCTGGTCGGGGTGGTCAATACCCTGGTTGATCTGGCCCTGTTTCTCCTCTTCTACCTCGGTTTTGGTCTGGCGCCCCTGCTTGCCAACGCCCTGGCCTTCGCCGTTGCGGTGAGCAACAGCTACCTGCTCAACCAGCGCTGGACCTTTCGCAGCGGCAGCACCCCCCTGTCACTGCGTGGCTATGCCACCTTTGTCCTGCTCAACAGCGGCGGCCTGCTGCTGGGCAGCCTGGCCTTGCTCCTGCTGGTGCGCTACATGCCGGTGGAGCTGGCCAAGCTCTGCGCCACCGGCCTGACTCTGGCCTGGAACTTCAGCCTGTCACGCCGCTTTGTCTTTCGCCCAGGTCACCCATGAGTCTGCGTCTATCTCTGCTGGTTCCGCTGTATAACGAAGCCGAGATCATCGATCGCTTCTTCACCAGCGTGCTGCCGATTCTCGAAGGCCTGCCCCTGGACTGGGAGCTGGTCTGCGTCAACGACGGCAGCCGCGACAACTCCCTGGAGCGGCTCAGCCACTGGCATCAGCAGGAACCGCGGATCAAGGTGATCAACCTGTCGCGCAATTTCGGCAAGGAACGCGCCCTCACCGCTGCCCTCGACCTGGCCACCGGCGATGCCGTGATCCCCATCGACATCGACCTGCAGGACCCGCCGGAGCTGATTCCGCGCATGGTCGAGCTGTGGCAGCAGGGCTACGACGTGGTCAACGCCGTGCGCCGGCGGCGGGATGGCGACAGCTGGCTCAAGCGGGTCAGCGCCCGCCTGTTCTACCGCACCCTCAATGCCGTCTCCGATGTGCAAATCCCCCGCGACACCGGCGATTACCGCCTGCTCTCGCGCCGGGTCTGCGAGGTGCTGCGCTCCATGCGCGAGAGCCATCGCTTCATGAAAGGCCTGTTTGCCTGGGCCGGCTTCCCCACCACCAGCATCAGCTTCGACCGCGCCCCGCGCAGCGGTGGCAGCAGCAAATGGGGCTACTGGCGGCTGTGGAATTTCGCCCTCGAAGGCATCACCTCCTTCAGCACCGTGCCCCTCAAACTCGCCGCCTATCTCGGCCTGTTCACCGCCCTGCTGAGCCTGATCTACGCCAGCTTTCTCATCGTCCGCACCCTGCTGTTCGGCGACCCGGTCAAGGGCTATCCCTCGATGATGGCCGCCATCCTCTTCTTCGGCGGCGTCCAGCTGATGTTCATCGGCATCATCGGCGAATACATCGCTCGCATCCACGACGAGGTCAAGGGCCGACCCATCTACGTCATCGAATCGGTACTGGGGGATTTGCTGGAGAACGCCGGCAAGGGCAAAAACGGCTGAAGCTTTATCTTTCCGAGGACTTTCGACTTGAAGGCCGATCTACGCGCTCCCCATCACCCAAGCCTTGGCATCCTTCAGGGTCAGAATCATGGCTTCGCTGTCGCGCAGGGGCTGGAAGCCATGATGCAGATAAAACGCGCTGGCGTGTTGGTCAATGGGATCGACCAATATGGCCCAGATCGCCACCTTTTCAGCGGCGCGGGTGATCCGAATCAGGGCGTCGAGCAATAGATCCGAGCCCAAGCCCAACCCCTGATGGGCACAATCCACCGCCAACTCCGCAATACGGGCAATGGGTATAGGGTATTTGGGCAGGCCCTTGCTGAGTGCAGACGGAATGGACGCAAAGGCAATGGCGCCATAGGTCAGGGTGTAATAGGCGAGAATGGGATTGCCGGCCGGCTCG
>JADGBD010000035.1:0-2098 GCA_015231665.1 Gammaproteobacteria bacterium | reverse complement strand
TGGCGATGGATTTGCTATCGTTCTGGCGAGCAAATCGCGCCAGGTAGGTATTCAGAAAGGGGTGGCCGCAATCAAAGGTAGGGCGGTCGTGTCCGGAATGAATCGCTTCTATGCGATAGACAGGGGGCCAACAGTCCGAAGGCATTGCCCTAGGCACTGGTGATGCGTGTTGCCCGGCGGGCTTTCGCCTGCTGCAACACCTCTGGCAACGGCCGCGCAGGCTGATCCAGAGCATCCAGGAAGGCATCGCGATCCCGCGGTGACAGCATCAGGGTATCGACACGCCGGGCTGCCCTGACCATTTGCTCTTGCGCCGCCGCCAGCAGGAAGGAGGACAGATTCATCCCATAGGCATCGGCAGCACGCACCAGTTGGGCTTTCACCGCCTCATCCACGCGAAAATCAATACGATCTTGTTTGGCCATTGCGCCACCTCCTTTTCCGCCAAATTCTAGCCCATGTACGGCATTTGCACACACGGTTATTTGCCCTCCCAAGCACCCGAGTCCCCAGTCCCGAGTCCCGAAGCGGCCATGCAAAGTTTCATGCTCCGGGGTGGGCGTCTCGCCCCATGATCGTTAGACATCAACCGCCATCCGGTTACGGCCAGCCTGCTTGGCACTGTACATGGCCTGATCGGCGCGGCGGAGGATGTCTTCCACCGCGTCAGCGCCAGTGAACAGTGCCAGGCCCAGGCTGGCGGAGCAGCGGTGGATCACCTCGTCGCCGGCGCTGCTGGTCAGCCGGTAGGGCTCGGCCAGGCGTCGGAGAATCTTGCCGCCGATGCTCTCGCTGATCACTCGCGCCCAGGTGGGATTGGAGTCCAGATCCCCCAGCAGGCAGACAAATTCATCGCCACCAAAGCGGGCCAGGCTGTCGCTGTCGCGCACGCAGGCGCTCAGGCGCTGCGCCACCTCCTGCAGTAGCAGGTCGCCCACCTCGTGGCCATGCTCATCGTTGAGGGGCTTGAAGTTGTCCAGATCGAGGAACATCAGCGCCCCCAGGCTGCCATCCCGGCGCGCCCTGGCCAGCTCGCGACCGAGGCGATCGCGCAGCAGGCGGCGGTTAGGCAGATGGGTCAGGGGGTCAAAAAACGCCAGCTGGCGGATTTCCTCCTCCAAACGCAAGCGCTCGCTGATGTCCGTGGCCAGGGAGACCACCTCCGGCGGCTCACCCGGGCGCTCCGGCAACCAGGCGTTGAACCATTCGCAGGTGATCAGGCGACCATCGCGGGTCAGGTTCTGATTGATGCTGTGACTGAGCAGGCCCGCAGGGGTGGTGTCGGCCAGGTCCGGTTGCAGCCGCTGCACCTCCACCGGTGGCAGCAGAAAATCGGTGAAGCAACGGCCGAGCACCTCGTCCCGCCGCCAGCCGAATACCGCCTCGGCCTGGCGGTTCCAGTCGGTGACGATGAAACCCTCGCGCCACACCACCCCGGCGGAGGCGCTGGTCTGAAAAATGATGCGGTGGCGCTTTTCACTGCGGCTGATTTGCTCCAGCGCCAGGGCCAAGCGGCGATTGACCCGGTGCACATAGGCTGCAATCCCGCCCACCAGCAGCAACACCGCGATAATGCCAGCCAGGGTCCAGTACAGCCAGGTCAGATCCACCGGGCGTAGCGGCTGATAGAAAAACTCATCCAGAGGCTTGTCTAGCCGAACCAGGCCAAAACGCTCGAAAGTCTGAGCAATCTGTTGCCAGCGGCCGGGGTTGCTGTGACCTATCTCGATCACCTCCGGGTTGATCAGCCGGTGCAGCTCACGCGCCTCATAGGCCAGGTGCTCGCGGCTCTTGCCCTGGCTGTTGTACTGCTTGAGGATCAGATCGACGATCTCGTTGGGTTGCTGCAGGGCGTAGTGCCAGCCGCGCATGGAGGCGGCGCGAAAGGCCGCCACCATTCCGGGCTTGCGCGCCTCCAGCGCCTGATGGGTGACCAGCACATCGCCATAAAAATCCATACCGTAGCTCAGGGGCTTGAGGATGCTGTAGTCCATACCCAGCTGGTTGAGCACAAAGGGAGCGTTGGAAATATAGGCATACAGGGCTTCGACCCGGCCTTGCACCAGATCATGCAAGTGCCGCTCATCGGGCACAAATG
>JADGBD010000387.1 GCA_015231665.1 Gammaproteobacteria bacterium | reverse complement strand
ATGGTCTCCTGGGAACAAGGCCTGGACATTCTCAGGATAGCAGGCAGTGCCTTTCTTCATCACGTCGGCGCAGGGGGTATCGGCGAGCAGGTATGAGAATGGGGTCAGCGGCTGGTTGTCTGCCCATCCCTCGATCACCTGAATCTGCTCTTGCCCATCCTCGAGTTGACCCACAAAGGCGATATCGGTACCCAGGGTCTCGCACAGCAGGCGGCAGGCGGCACGAAAAAACTCCGCGCTGGTGAGCCGGGCCAGGTCGCCATTCATGGCGGAGAGGGTATGTTCAAATAGCCTTTGCTCGGTGATGTCCCGGCTGATGCCGAATACACCGCACACCCCACCCTGGGCGTCGAACAGCGGCCACTTGTTGGTTTGCACATAACCCAGGTGGCCATCGGCATCGTAGTAGGGGTTGACCTTGTTGAGTACCGATTGGCCCCCGGCAAATATCCCTTGCTCTTCCTCTTCGTAGACCCGCGCGGTGTCGGCGGGAAAGATGTCGCGGTCGTGCTTGCCAATCATCTCGCGCCAGTTGCAGTGCCCGGTGATGCGGGCCAGGGGCTGGCTGCAAAAGCGGATGCGGCTTTGCGCGTCCTTGAAATAGATAAAGTCGGTGGTTTGGTCGAGAAAGGCGTGAAAATCCCGGCTGAACCGATGCAGCCTTGCCTCGACACGGCGACGCCTGTACATGGCCAGGGCGAGTGCCAGGGTCAGTAGCGACAGCACTACCAGGGTGGCTGTGAGCCAGTGGCGAAGCTGTTGCTCACGCGCTATGGCTTCGGCAGACTGGATCTCGACCAGTTCCTCCAGACGTTTCTGGTAGTGCCAGATGCCCTGTTCCAGATTACGGCCTGGGGTGATGTCATGGATCAGCGACAGCAGCAGGGACCGCCCATCAACGGCAAAGGGGTGCGAGTAGACCTCGACGCTGCGGATCTCGCCATCTGCCAGGCGATGGCGGAAGATGAAGTAATTGCGCCCTTGCTTGGCAGCCAGGGCGCGTTCCTCGGCCACCTGCTCGGAACTGAGGGTATTGATCTGTTGAATCGCCATGCCCCGCAGGCGCTCGCGCGAATGACCGTAAAAGGCCACCGCAGCCGGGTTGGCATCGACGATGCGGCCAGACTCCGGTTCGATCAACAGCATCACCACGCCCTGTTGCTCGAAGATCTGTTCAAAGGAGGGGAACTGGGCGAAGACAGCGTTGGCGTAACCCAAGCACATCAGCAAGCACCGGAGCCATCTGGCCCGAAACGAGTTCCGCATTGTAAGTTGTTTCAAGGATAGGAACTCCAACCGCCTACGCCGAAGTATCCTGCCTGCCGGGGGGGCGGTCAAGGCTCGGCTCAAGCCCTTCTGACCAGCGGAGGGCCGCCAGGGTGTGATCGGCAAGCCGAAATCGGCCTGTTGGGAGGTGTTGGAGACGGCTTTTGCGGGAGGGAGAGAAGCGAGTTTCGCGCGAATAGCAAGCCATTTTAGATTTCTGGAACTAAATAAAGAGATCTACCGCGCCCAATTCGGCCATTGTCGGATGCTGTTTGATGAATTCCTTGGCCGCTATTGCTGGCAGGGGCTTGCTGATCAAATAACCCTGGATTTTGTCGCAGCCGATACTGAGGAGGAATTTTAGCTGTGCCTCGGTCTCCACGCCCTCAGCAACCACCTCCAGCCCCAGCTTATGTGCCAGCAGTACGGTGACGTCACAGATTTCGGCGTCATTGATATCGATTTCAATATCCTTGACGAAGGAGCGGTCGATCTTCAGCGTTTGGATGGGGAAGAGCTTCAAATAGGCCAGCGAGGAATAGCCGGTGCCAAAATCATCGATGGAAAAGGTCATTCCCGAGTCGCCGAGCATTTGCATCATGGTGATGGTCTGATCCGGAGAGTCCATCGACATGGACTCGGTTACCTCCAGGTCAAGTAGCTTGGGATCAAGGCCGGCATCGGCGAGGATGGCATGAATTCGCTGGGGCAGTTCCTTGTCCATGAATTGGCTGGCGGAGAGGTTTACCGACATGCGTATGTGAGAGAGGCCATCATCGTGCCACTCCTTCAGTTGCTGGCACGCCTCACGCAGAACCCAGTCGCCGATCGGAATAATCAGGTCACTCTCTTCAGCCACGGAAATAAATGCGTTGGGGGCAATCAGGCCGCGGGTAGGGTGTTGCCAGCGCACCAACGCCTCGACACCCGTTAGCTGTCCTTTCCTCAGGTCCAACTGGGGCTGGTAATGGAGGATCAGTTCGTCTCTTTTCAGCGCCTCTCTCAGGTCTTGCTCAATGGTCATGCGCTCAGAGGCGGCCTTGGTCATGGCTTCCGTGAAGAACTGGAAGTTACCG
>JADGBD010000386.1 GCA_015231665.1 Gammaproteobacteria bacterium | reverse complement strand
GGGAGGTTGAAATCCTGACTACCTGGATTGCCTATAAAATCTTTGCGTTCTTTGCGGCTTCTTGGCGTACTTTGCGATCCGGGTTTTGGTTAGGGCATTGGCGGGTGAAGTCAGGCCTCGACCAGGTGTTCCAGGTCGCGTTCGAGCAGGTCGGTATCGCCCAGGTTGAGCTCAACCAGGCGGCGCAGGCGGATGATGCTGTCGAGGTCGATGTCGGTGCAGCTAAGCCCTACGCTTTCAGCGGTGATACGGCTGACCGCGGTGGTCATGCGGATGCTCAGGTCATCTTCGCTGGACAGGCGCAGTTCCAGCTCAACCACCTCGCCCGGGCGGGGTTCCCAGTCGGGGTGGCGCTGGACCATCACCCCCTTGAGGCTGCAGTCCATCACCAGGGATTCCAGGCTCCCCTGCTCCAGCTTGAGGATGGCAGGGGCATCGAAATGGATGCGATGAAAACGGCGGCGTTCTTCGGTCATGGGGCGTCTCCGGCAGAGTCTGCAATCAAATGCAAGCATAACCCCTAAACCCAGGAAAAGCATTCAGCATGCCGATCAAACAACTGCCCGATCAGCTGATCAACCAGATCGCCGCCGGCGAGGTGGTAGAGCGCCCGTCCTCGGTGGTCAAGGAACTGGTGGAAAACAGCCTGGACGCGGGCTCGCGGCGGATCGAAGTGCAGATCGAACAGGGCGGCGCCAAGCTGATTCGGGTGCAGGATGATGGTTGCGGCATCCCCGCCGCCGAGCTGAGCCTGGCCCTGTCGCGCCACGCCACCAGCAAGATCGCCAGCCTGAGCGATCTGGAAGGGGTGCTGAGCATGGGCTTTCGCGGTGAGGCCCTGCCCAGCATTGCTTCGGTGTCGCGGCTGAGCCTGACCTCCCGCGCGGCCGGGGAGGACAGTGCCTGGCAGATCGACACTGGCCAGCCGGCGCGACCGGCGGCCCTGCCCCAGGGCACCCTGATCGAGGTGCGCGACCTGTTCTACAACACCCCGGCGCGGCGCAAGTTCCTCAAGGCGGAAAAGACCGAGTTCGGCCACATCGAGACCCTGCTCAAACGCCTCGCCCTGGCCCGTCCTGAGGTGCGCTTCAGCCTGCAGCACAATGGTCGCGAGGTCTTCAGCCTGGCGGCGGCAGATAGCGAGGCCGAGCGCAATCGCCGTCTCGGCCTGCTGCTGGGCAAGGCCTTTGTCGATCAGGTGCTGAGCTTCGAGCAGGCGGCCGCCGGGCTGCGCCTTTACGGCTGGCTGGGGCTGCCGACCTTCTCCCGCAGTCAGGCGGACATGCAGTTCTTCTACGTCAATGGCCGCATGGTGCGCGACAAGCTGCTTGGTCATGCGGTGCGCCAGGGCTATCAGGACGTGCTCTACCACGGCCGTCATCCGGCCTATGTGCTATTTCTCGAGATCGATCCGGCCCAGGTGGACGTCAATGTCCATCCGGCCAAGAGCGAGGTGCGCTTTCGCGATGGCCGGCTGGTGCATGATTTTCTCTTTCGCAGCCTGCATCAGGTGCTGGCGGCCACCCAGGCCGGGGCTCAGGCGCCGGCGTCCTTTGCCGATGCCCCGCCCAGCACCCAGGCGGCGCCTGCGTCTGCATCTGGCGGCAGCGGTTTTCAGCCCAGGTACCAACAGGCCATGCCCCTGGGGGTGGCTGAATCTGCGCGCCAGTACCAGGCCAGCCTGAACTGGCAGCGGCCGCTGCAGGAGGCGCAGATGCCGGCTCCTGCTGCGGTTTTAACCGGCGCTTCGGCTCGCCAGGGCGAAGCCGAGCCCGATGGCGCAACCCAGGCGCCCCTGCTGGGTTTTGCCCTGGCCCAGCTGCACGGCATCTATATCCTGGCGCAAAACGCCGCGGGTCTGGTGCTGGTGGACATGCACGCTGCCCATGAGCGCATCAGCTATGAGCAGCTCAAGCAGCGCTTCGACCAGGAGAACATCGCCGTGCAGCCGCTGCTGGTGCCGGAGACGGTGCATGTGAGCGCCGCCGAGGCCGATCGTTGCGAGGCCGAGGCGGAGTTTCTCGCCCAACTCGGCGTGCAGGTGGATCGCATCGGCAAGGAGAGTCTGGTGGTGCGCGCCCTGCCGGCCCTGCTGCGCGGTGCCGATGCCGCCCAGCTGCTGCGCGATCTGCTGGCGGACCTGATGGAATACGGCAGCACCCGGCGGCTGCAGGAGCAGAGCAACCGGATACTCGCCACCATGGCCTGCCACGGCTCGGTACGGGCCAACCGCCGCCTCAGCATCGAAGAGATGAACGCCCTGCTGCGCGACATGGAACGCACCGAGCGCAGCGGCCAGTGCAACCACGGTCGCCCCACCTGGGTGCAGCTGGACCTGAAGGCCCTGGATGGGTTGTTCATGCG
>JADGBD010000385.1 GCA_015231665.1 Gammaproteobacteria bacterium | reverse complement strand
ATGCAGGAGGTAGAACAGCGTCTGGAACAGCTGTCGAGGGGTTGGGGAGAGGGGCGCGGAACACACCCATCACCCAAGCCCTCTCCCCTTGAAGGGGAGGGGGGTTAGTCCTAATTCTACTCTGTGCTCTCCGCGCTCCTTTGCGCCCTCTGCGTCCTGAATTTCAAGAAGCATCCTCCACCTGAACACGGAATTCCTCCACCCGCAGCAGGCCGCCGGCGCCTTCGCCGAGCAGGTGGAAGGAGAAAGACTGGCGCGGCAGGGCGTTGTCGAAGCTGAACTCCAGCCGTCCCTCCTGCTGGGCCTGGAGCAGGGGGAACTCGCGCGTGCTGAGGCTGGAGGGCTGCTCCCATTCCTTGAACACCAGGCGCAGGCGCACGCCCTCCGGCGGACCCTCCTCCAGCTTGACCCGAATCGACACCTGCACCCGGCTGTTGGCGGGGAAATCCAGGCCCTGGGCGCCGATCAGGTTGTCCGCCCAGTCGCTGGTCAGGCGCTCTGGCAGCCGCCGCAGCTCGCCGTTGGCGAAGTTGAATTCCTGCCGTCCGGCTCCCTGGCTCAGCTTGTGATTGAGCACCGCCGCCAGGGTAAACAGCTGCTGGCCGCCGCCCTCGGCATCCCGGGCAAAATCCGCTGGTGGCGGACCGAGCAGGCTGCTGGCCTTGGCCACCCGGCAGCGGCCATCGTCCTGACACTCGTAGCGCAGGCCATCGGCCGTCTGCCAGCGCAGCTTGGAGGTGGTGTAGGCGAGCATATCCCGACCCTTGGGGTAATCCCGAAACAGGCTGCGGCCAATGACACTGATGGGCACCGGCAGACGGAAATAATCCAGCAGCGAGCCCTCCACATCCACCAGACCATAGCCGCCCTGCTTCAGCCGCGGCAGCGCATTGGCCGGGTCGAGCAGCATCCCCAGACCCCAGCTGCTGACCCAGTCTGCCTCCTCGGAGCCGTGGGACTCGTCGGAGGTAATCAGCACCAGGGTATCCTCCAGCACTCCGTCGGCGCGCAAGCCCTGGATGAAGTCAGCCACCGCCTGATCCAGCAGAGCCACCGTGGCTGCCGAGCGGCTGGGGTAGGCGGCGGCGATCTCATCCGGCACCGCATAGGGCTGATGGGTGCCCACGGTCAGCAGGGTCAGCATCCAGGGCTGCTGCCCCTTCGACTGGCGCCGCAGCTGGCCGATGTAGTCACGCGCACCGCGAAAGAAGACCTCATCGATCACGCCCCATTCAAAGGGATAAGGGTTGGCCTCCTTGAACCACTCGACCCCATGCACCTGCTGGAAGCCGATCAGCGGCATCACCCGGTCCTTGCCCATGAAGCTGAGGCTGGCGGCCTGGAGAAAATGAGTGGTAAAACCGCCCTTGGCCAGCTGCGCCGGCAGGCAGTCGGCCGCTCGCTGAGGCTGCGCCTGAAGTTCCACTGGCTTGGGGGTATCCCAGGAGAGCTTGCTGAAATCGCCGCAGAGCAGGGCATAGAGGCCGCGGATGGTCTGGTGGCTGTGGACGACAAAATCCGG
Source organism: Gammaproteobacteria bacterium (assembly GCA_015231665.1). GTDB lineage: Bacteria > Pseudomonadota > Gammaproteobacteria > Chromatiales > Chromatiaceae > Magnetovirga. The sequence goes on along the minus strand of JADGBD010000385.1, from coordinate 856 downwards.
CGCCAACATGGCCTCAGGCGTGACCTGGGCGAGCCGATCCATGGACACCGGCGATTGCTCCACCCCCAGGGCGGCGCGAATCTGCCGATGGTAGAGGCCGGGGATGCCCTCCAGGGTGATGATCAGCAGGCTCTTTGCCCGCCGCTCCCCCAGCAGGCTGCTGCCTTCAGCATCAAACCCCGCCAAGCTCGGCGGCAGCGGGTAGGTGGCCAGCCCTTCCGGGCTGAGGTTAGGCGGTCCCAGCAGGGCATCGGTGATGAACCAGTGGAGGGCATTGTGGCGGGCAATCACGCTCTGATCGTCATGGCTGATGCTCAGCCAGCTTTGCCCCAGCAGCAGGACCAGTACCGCCAGGCCAATCGCCAGCAGGCTGCGCGGCCGGGCCGGGCGCAGCGGCAGCAGGCTCAGCAGCAGGGCACTCAGCAGCAACCCCAGCGCCAGCCAGGGGGCAGCCAGGTGCAAGCCGGCGCTGGTTTTCTCGATGAAGGCCGGATTGGTCAGGTACTGCAAATCCTGCCAGGCCGGCAGCCGGCGCATGGCCGAAGCCAGCTCCTCGGCCCCCAGACTGAACAGGGCCCAGGTCCAGGCCAGGGGAATCCGCAGCCAGCGCGGGCTGAGCCAAAGCAGGCCAAGCAGCGCCAGGCCAACCCCGGCATCGGAAAGCAAACCAATGGGCTGGCTCAGCCCCTGCTGACTCAGCCGCCAGAACAGGGGCGCGAAGCAGAGCACCACCAGAGCGAACGCAGCCACCTTCACGCGCACCCGTGTCTTCCCCTCTTAACCGATAGGACGCAGAGAACGCCGAGAAGCGCAGAGTACGCAGAGAAAAATGGGGCAATAAAGCCCCTCGCCCCTT
>JADGBD010000384.1:538-2380 GCA_015231665.1 Gammaproteobacteria bacterium | reverse complement strand
CGTCCTACCTCCTGCATCCCTGCAGTCGTTTGCGTCCTCTGCGTCCCATCGATTGGGAGAAGTTTCATGTTCTGGGGTGGTGCTGCCCGCTCCATGTCCGTTAGATCGGATTGTCCTGATCAAAAAACCGATGCTCCAGGCCAAACGCCTCGGCCAGGTGCTCGCCCAGGGCTCTTATCCCTAGGCGCTCGGTGGCATGATGACCGGCGGCAAAATAGTGCAGACCCAGTTCCGCCACCTGATGATAGGTCTGCTCCGAGACCTCGCCGCTGATGAAGGCCTCGGCGCCGGCGGCGGCGGCCTGTTCGATATAGCCCTGAGCCGCGCCGGTACACCAGGCCAGCCGGCTGATGTCGCCCTTGGCGGTCAGCCGCAGCGGCGTTCGGCCCAGAGCCTTGTCCAGCAGCAGGGTGAGCTGACCCACCCCCACCGCCTCGCGCAGATTCGCCATCCACACCAGCCCGTGTTCCTGCAGCGGCCGTCCCTCCAGACCCAGCAGATTGCCCAACTGGGCGTTGTTGCCCAGCTCGGGGTGGGCATCCAACGGCAGGTGATAGGCCATCAGGCTCAGCCCCTGCTGCATCAACCGGCGCACCCGCCGACCCTTGATCCCGGTCAGGACCGGCGGCTCGTTTTTCCAGAAATAGCCGTGATGCACCAGCAGCAGCTCAGCGCCCCAGTCCGCTGCTTCCTCTATGACCTCCAGAGAGGCGGTCACCGCCGTGGCCAGGCGCTTGATTTCCGACCGCCCCGCATCCACCTGCAGCCCGTTGGGACAGTAGTCGCTGAAGGCCTCGACACTCAGCAGGCTGTTACAATGCCGTTCAATCTCGTTCAGCTTTGCCATAGGTTCTCCCCGGATGAAAGTATCCCGTTTTCTGCTTGGCTCGACCCTGGCCGGACTGGCCCTGGCCCTGATTCTCGCCCTGCTCCAACCCCAGCTGCTGAGCCAGGCTGATGCCGCCCAGCCGGGACCCAACCAGGGCCCCGTATCCTACGCTGATGCGGTCGAGCGCGCCCTGCCCTCGGTGGTCAACATCTACATCGCCAAGGTAAGGGTGCAGCGCGGCAACTCCCTGTTTGACGACCCCCTGTTCCAGCACTTTTTCGGCAACCAGTTGCGCATCGAACCGCGCAAGCGCCTGGAAACCAGCCTGGGCTCCGGGGTCATAGTGCGCAACGGCTACATCCTCACCAACCACCACGTCATCGAGGGTGCCGAAAAGATTCAGGTGGCCACCGCCGGCGGCCGCACCCTGGATGCCGAAGTCATAGGCACCGACCCGGACACCGACCTCGCGGTGCTGCGCACCGATCGCAAGAACCTGCCGGCCATCGGCATCGGCGATGTCAACCGCATCCGCATTGGCGATGTGGTGCTGGCCATCGGCAACCCCTTCGGCGTGGGTCAGACCGTGACCCAGGGCATCATCAGCGCCACCGGCCGCAACAAGCTGGGGATCAACACCTTTGAAAACTTCATCCAGACCGATGCCGCGATCAACCCCGGCAACTCCGGCGGCGCCCTGGTGGACGCCTACGGCAACCTCGTTGGCATCAACACGGTGATCTTCTCCAAATCCGGCGGCTCTCAGGGCATAGGTTTCGCCATCCCCGCCGATCTGGCGATCCATGTCATGGATCAGATCATCGAACACGGCCGGGTGCTCCGCGGCTGGCTGGGCCTGTCTGGCCAAGAGATGACCGCCGAACTGGCGGAGACCTTCGAGCTGAAGGACACCCAGGGCGTGCTGGTCACCGCGGTGATGCGCAACGGTCCTGCCGATCTGGCGGGCCTCAGCCCCGGTGACATCATCACCGAGTTCAACGGCGCGGAAATCC
>JADGBD010000384.1:0-499 GCA_015231665.1 Gammaproteobacteria bacterium | reverse complement strand
GCGAAACCCGCCGGATGACCCAACTCATCGCCGACACCAAGCCCGGCACCGAGGTAAGCATCGAAGGCTGGCGCGGCCAGCACCGCTTCCGCTTCAAGGCCAGGATGCAGGAGCGCCCAACCCAGCGCCAGCGGCTAAATTAAGCGGGACGCAGAGGTCGCAGAGAAGCGAAGAGACCGCAGAGGATGCATTTTCTTACTTGCTTCTCAATCAGTTAAGCCCTATGCCCCATGGGCTGTGATGCGGCAAATATTTCTCTGCGCTCTCTGCGCTTCTTTGCGTTCTCTGCGTCCTGAAATGCTTTAGTGCTGGCGTCTGGCCGTTCAGAACAACCGCAGGATCTCCGCTTCCACCTCGGTTTTGTCGATCAGGGTCTTTTGCACCACCGGCTTGTCGAACAGCCCGGCGATGGCCGCTGGAATCTGCTGCCCCGCCTGCTCGGCGATGGCTGCCAGGGCCTGCTGCTCGCGATCCGGCAACTGCCCGGTCAGAGCCAGGG
>JADGBD010000034.1:11140-12322 GCA_015231665.1 Gammaproteobacteria bacterium | reverse complement strand
CATGCCGGTGGGGAACAGGGAGAAGGCCACCTGCATCTCGCCGCTGTCCACCCGCGCCTGCAGGCCAGCGAGGCCACGGATGCCGCCGACGAAGTCGATGCGCTCGTCCCGGCGGGGGTCGGAGATGCCGAGCAGGGGCTGGATCAAATTAGCCGCGAGCAGACTGACATCCAGCCGCGCCACCGGGTCATCGACGGGAATCAGCTCGGACTTGAGGTTGAGTCTATACCAGCGCCCGCCCAGGTACATGCCGAACTCGGCCGGCTGGCTGGGTTTGACCGGGCTGTCGCTGGGGCTGAGGCTGAAGGCAGCTTGAATTTTGCTCAGCAGCTCGGCCTGGCTGTGGCCGTTGAGGTCCCTCACCACCCGGTTGTAGTCGAGAATCTGCATCTGGTTGTGGGGGAAGATAACGCTGAGGAAATAGTTGTAGGACTCGGCGCCGCTGTGGGCCGGATTGGCCGCAGCCCGGCTGGCGGCAATGCGCGAGGCAGCAGCGGAGCGGTGATGGCCATCGGCCACATAGAGGGCGGGCATGGCGTCAAAGGCGGCGCTCAGGCGCGCCAGGCTGGCGGCATCGTCCAGCACCCAGAGCTCATGGCGCACGCCATCGGCAGCGGTAATGTCCACCTCGGCCGGGGTCTGGCTGGTGGCGAGGAGAATGCCATCCACCTCCGCCTGACTCGGATAAACCAGAAACACCGGCCCGGTCTGGGCGTTGAGGGCGTCGATCTGGCGCACCCGGTCATCTTCCTTCGCCGGACGGGTGAATTCGTGCTTCTTGATCCGATCCGCGTCATAGGCCGCCACCGAGGCCGCCGCCACCAGGCCGGTCTGGCGGTGTTCGCCCATGGTCAAGCGATAGACGTAGTAAGCCGGCTGGGCATCACGCACCAGCACGCCCTGATCGATCTGATGCTGCAGGTTCTCCGCCGCCTTGGCATAGACCTCAGGAGCATAGGGGTCTATGCCCTCGGCCAGGTCCACCTCGGGGCGGGAGATGTGCAGAAAGCTCCAGGGCCTGCCCTCGACCATGGCGCGGGCCTCGGCGGCGTTCATCACATCATAGGGAGGGGCGGCGACCTCGGCGGCACGACCAGGGGCCGGACGCAGGCCAGGGAAAGGGATGATCAGGGGCATGGGGTCTCCGAATTAAGGCAAGAAGATAGTTTTTAGAATTTTAGT
>JADGBD010000034.1:0-11040 GCA_015231665.1 Gammaproteobacteria bacterium | reverse complement strand
TGCTCCTCCACCAGGGCCAGGGCGATTTCCAGACTATCGGTCCATTTCATTGCGGTTACCTCTTTCAATAACGGGACTCGGGATGGTGTTTTGAAAACGGGTCCGCAAATGAACGCTAATACACGCAAATGTAGTCAGTAGCCCGGATGCAGCACAGCGAAATCCGGGGTGGCCTCCCCTTCGCAGCACAGGTCAATCAGGGCCAACCAAGCAGTTTTTCGCGTTTATTGGCGTTCAGTTGCGGACTCATTGAATCTCAAACTCAATGACTCTCCGACACCATATTTATGGTGTATTTGGGGATCTCGATCACCAGGTCTTGCTTGCCCACCTTGGCTTGACAGCTGAGGCGGGATTCCGGTTCCAGGCCCCAGGCCTTGTCCAGCAGGTCGTCTTCGGTCTCGTCGGATTCCGCCAGGGAGTCAAAGCCCTCGCGCACTACGACGTGGCAGGTGGTGCAGGCGCAGGACATCTCGCAGGCGTGCTCGATATGGACATCGTTGCGCAGGGCGGCATCCATGATGGTCTCGCCGCTCTGGGCCTCGATCACGGCGCCATCGGGACAGAGTTCTTCGTGGGGCAGAATGATGATCTGGGGCATTTGCGTCTCCCGGTTACTGTTCAAAATCTTCCAGCCGCTGGCCGGCCATGGCCTGGCGCACGCTGCTGTTCATGCGCCGCTCGACGTAGAACTCGCAGTCACGCTCCAGGGCCTCGCGGGCCTGCTTGATGCGGCTGTAGTCATCGCTCTGGATTTGCTCCACCAGGCGTTGCAGGGCAGCCTGCACCTGCTCGCGCTCGGCGGTGTTGAGCAGGCTATCGCCATCCTGGCGCAGGGCGGCATTCAGCGCCTCGACCACGCGCTCGGCTTCCACCTGCTCTTCACGCAGGCGGCGGGCGGCCATGTCCTGCTCGGCGTGGCTGAAGGAGTCCTTGAGCATGCCTTCGATCTCGCTGTCGGTCAGGCCGTAGGAGGGTTTGACCTCGACACTGGCAACCACGCCGCTGGTCTCTTCCCGGGCGGTGACCTGGAGCAGGCCGTCGGCGTCCACCTCGAAGGTGACACGGATACGCGCCGCGCCCGCCACCATCGGCGGGATGCCGCGCAGCTCGAAGCGCGCCAGGGAGCGGCAGTCGCTGACCAGATCGCGCTCGCCCTGCACCACATGCACCGCCAGGGCGGTCTGGCCGTCCTTGAAGGTGGTGAATTCCTGGGCGCGGGCCACCGGGATGGTGGTGTTGCGGGCGATGATCCGCTCCACCAGGCCGCCCATGGTCTCTATGCCCAGCGACAGGGGCAGCACGTCCAACAGCAGCATCTCGCCATCGGGCTTGTTGCCGGCAAGCACATCGGCCTGAATCGCGGCACCTATGGCCACCACCCGGTCCGGGTCTATGTCCACCAGGGGCTCGGTCTGAAACAGCTCGCCGACGCGCTCGCGCACTCGCGGGACTCGGGTCGATCCGCCGACCATGACCACATCTTCCACTTCATTGACTCCCACCCCGGCATCACGCAGGGCCCGGCGACAGGCGGTCAGGGTCTTGCTGATCAGGGGATCTATGATCTGATTGAATTGCTCCCGGCTGAGCTGGCCCTGCCAGGGCTCGCCGGAGGGCAGCTGAAACTGGATATCCACGCTATCTTGCCCACTGAGCTGTTCCTTGGCCTGATTGGCCAGGCGGATGAGCTGGCGCTGCATGGCGGCGTCCACCTCGCGCCCGAGACCGGCCTGGGCCATGATCCACTCCGCCAGGGCGTGGTCGAAGTCGTCCCCACCCAGGGCCGAATCGCCGCCGGTGGCCATGACCTCAAACACGCCGCGATTGAGCCGCAGAATGGAGATGTCAAAGGTGCCGCCGCCGAGGTCATAGACCGCGTGCACCCCTTCCGAGCCGCGATCCAGGCCATAGGCAATGGCCGCCGCAGTGGGCTCGTTGAGCAGGCGAAAGACGTTGAGACCGGCCAGCCGTGCGGCATCCTTGGTGGCCTGGCGCTGGGCATCGTCAAAATAGGCCGGCACCGTGACCACCACACCGGTGAGCGGCCCGCCGAGGGTTTCTTCGGCGCGCTGGGCGAGCACCCGCAGGATTTCCGCCGACACTTCCACCGCCGTGACCGCGCCGCGCGGGGTACGGATGCGCGGCACCGTGCCGCTGAGGTCAAAATCGTGCGGCAGGGCGTCACCCAGGGTCTTGAGGTCGGTCACCGCTCGGCCCATCAGGCGCTTGATCGAGGCGATGGTGTTGAGTGGGTCGGTCAGGGCCAGGTCCTTGGCCTCCTCCCCCAGCTGCAGGCCGTCGGCGGCATAGTGCACCACCGAGGGCAGCAGGTGCCGACCCTGGGCATCGGCCAGGGTCGCCGCCTCGCCGCTGCGCACCGAGGCGACCAGGGAGTTGGTGGTGCCCAGATCGATCCCGGCCGCCAATTTATGCTGATGCGGCGCCGTGGACTGGCCAGGCTCCGCAATCTGTAACAATGCCATCAGGTCTTATCTCGTTCGGTCAGTTGGGACGCCCAGCTAGGACGCACTCAGTCAGGACGCAGAGAACGCAAAGAAGCGCGGAGAGCGCAGAGTTGAAAACAGTAACTCCCAGTAACTCCCAGCAACTCCCACCAACCCCCACCACCTCCGCCTTCCTTGGTGATTAGTGCAGCAGGCACATCGCGCCTCTCAGCGTAACTAACTAAAAAACTCTGCGTACTCTGCGCTTCTCAGCGTTCTCTGCGTCCCCTGCATTTCAAAAATCACAATTCATCCAGTTCCATTTCGACTCGGTCCACTTCCTGGGCGAGTTTTTGCAGGAACTGCATCTTGCGCACAATTTCCCGCGCCTGCTCCAGCTGTTCGGCGCTGGCGGCCTCAAAGTGTATGGCCATACGCGCGATAAGGCTATTGATCTGTTGCTCGATGCGGCTGGCCAGGCTGGCGGTGACCGCGTAGGGGTCGGCGGCGGCCTTGGCGGCTTCCAGCTCCTCGCGCATCTCCATCTGTTCCATGAGAAAGGCGCCATCACGGGTGCTTTCGCCCTGCTCGGCCATTTCTACCCCGAGCAGGGCCAGCAGGTAGCGGGCACGCAGCATGGGGTCCTTGAGGGTTTCGTAGGCGGCGTTGACCTGGGCTGCACCCTGCACCGCCAGGCGGCGCTGGCGCTCGTCGGCGGCGGCGTAGCGATCGGGGTGGGTGATGCGCTGCAGTTCGCGGTAACGCTCTGCCAGGGAGTCCTTGTCCAGCAGGTAGACCTGCGGCAGGCCGAACAATTCAAAGTAGTTCTTGCTGAAATCGAGCATGACGTCACAGCATAGGGTCACAGGCAAAAGAAAACGGGCCTTGGCCCGTTTTCCCCGGCAAGGCACGGCACTTCAGACATGAAAGCTTTCACCGCAACCGCACTGGTTTTGCACATTGGGGTTGTTGAACTTGAAGCCTTCGTTGAGGCCCTCGCGGGCAAAATCCACCTCGGTACCGTCCAGATAGACCAGGCTCTTGGGGTCTATGACCACCTTAAGGCCCTTGTCTTCGAACACCAGATCGGCCTCTTCCGCCTGATCGGCAAATTCCAGCACATAGGCCAGGCCGGAGCAACCGGAGGTCTTGACACCGAGGCGCAAGCCTATGCCCTTGCCGCGTTTTTCCAGGTAGTTGCTGACGTGCCGGGCCGCCGCTTCAGTCAGGGTGATGGCCATCTCAGGCTCCTCCGCTGACCTGCGACTGCTTTTGCTTGTAGTCGCTGACCGCTGCACGAATCGCATCTTCCGCCAGCACCGAGCAGTGTACCTTGACCGGTGGCAGGGCCAATTCTTCGGCGATCTGCGAGTTTTTGATTTCCATCGCCTGATCCAGGGTCTTGCCCTTGACCCATTCGGTCAGCAGGGAGCTGGAGGCGATGGCCGAGCCGCAGCCGTAGGTCTTGAACTTGGCGTCTTCAATCACGCCGTTCTCGCCCACCTGAATCTGCAGGCGCATGACGTCGCCGCAGGCCGGTGCGCCGACCATGCCGGTGCCGACATTGATGGCGTCCTTGTCCATGTTGCCCACGTTACGCGGGTTTTCGTAGTGATCCAGAACCTTATCGCTGTATGCCATGACTTCTACCTCTGCAGTGCAATGGGTCGATGAGCGGTCAGGACCCTCAGTGGGCCTGCCATTTTACCTGACTCAGGTCTATGCCTTCATTGAACATTTCCCACAGGGGCGAGAGCTCGCGCAGACGCCCCACCTGGGACTTGATTTGGTTGATCGCGTAATCCACTTCTTCCTCGGTGGTGAAGCGGCCGAGGGTGAAGCGGATGGAGCTGTGCGCCAGCTCGTCCTCACGACCAATGGCGCGCAGCACATAGCTGGGCTCCAGGCTGGCGGAGGTGCAGGCGCTGCCGGAGGAGACCGCCAGGTCCTTGATCGCCATGATCAGGCTTTCGCCCTCGATGTAGGCGAAGCTGATGTTGATGTTGCCGGCAATGCGATGATCCATGTCGCCATTGAGATAGACCTCGGGGATGTCTTTGAGGCCATGCCAGAGCCGGTTGCGCAGGGCGAGGATGCGCTGGTTGTCACTGTCCATTTCCTCGCGAGCGAGGCGGAAGGCCTCGCCCATGCCGACGATCTGATGCACCGGCAGGGTACCCGAACGCATGCCCCGCTCATGGCCGCCACCGTGCATCTGCGCCTCCAGCCGCACCCGCGGCTTGCGCCGCACATAGAGCGCGCCTATGCCCTTGGGGCCGTAGCATTTATGGGCGGAGAAGGACATCAGATCGATCTTGAGCCGCTCCATGTCAATGTGCACCTTGCCGGCGGACTGGGCGCCGTCAACGTGCAGCAGGATCTTGCGCGCGCGGGTCATCTCGCCGATGGCTTCGATGTCCTGAATCACGCCGATCTCGTTGTTGACCTGCATGATGCTGACCAGGATGGTATCCGGGCGCAGGGCCGCCTCGAGCTTGCCCAGATCGATCAGGCCGCTGGGTTCGGGGTCAAGATAGGTGACCTCGAAGCCTTCGCGCTCCAGCTGGCGGCAGGTGTCCAGCACCGCCTTGTGTTCGGTCTTGCAGGTGACGATGTGCTTGCCCTGCTTCTCGTAAAAATGGGCCGCACCCTTGATCGCCAGGTTGTTGGATTCGGTGGCGCCGCTGGTCCAGACGATCTCCCGAGGGTCGGCGTTGATCAGGTCGGCGACATCGGCGCGGGCCTGCTTGATCGCATCGTCCGCTTCCCAGCCAAAGGCGTGGGAGCGCGAGGCGGGATTGCCGAAATGGCCATCGGGGGTGAGATAGGCGCACATCTTTTCCGCAACCCGCGGATCGACCGGGGTAGTGGCGGAGTAGTCGAGATAAATGGGTAACTTCATGGTGATAAGTCCCGGCAAAGCCTGATCTGAGGATTTAGGCGCCCAAGGCGGCACGCAGGGTGACTTCCACCTTGTCCTTGGCGGTACGGCAGCGCTGACGGTCGGCAATCTCCTGCACCGCCGAGCGGTTCATCAGATCCTGCAGACTGATGCTGCTGAGGTATTCAAAAATCCGTCCGCTGAGGTCGTGCCAGAGCTCGTGGGTCAGGCAGCGGCCGTCTTCCTGGCAGTTGCCCTCACCGCCGCAACGGGTGGTATCTATGCTCTCATCCACGGCACTGATGACCTCGGCGACGTAAATCTTCGCCGCGTCCCGGCCCAGGCTGTAGCCACCGCCGGGACCGCGCACGCTGGATACCAGGGCGCGCTTGCGCAGCCGCGAGAAGAGTTGCTCCAGATAGGAGAGGGAAATGCCTTGGCGCTGGGCAATATCGGCCAGCGTGATCGGTCCCTGGCCATGGTGCAGAGCCAGGTCCAGCATTGCAGTTACAGCGTAGCGCCCTTTGGTAGTCAGCCTCACGATGCAGTCTCCAGAGTGATTCGGGGGTGGATTGAGGACTACTATACAATACCTAGTAATTTAATCAACTATTATTCACGCAAAGAAATTGGGTAAAGCCACCCTGGCCGGATGCCTCGCACCAACGACCCATCAGGTACTGGTGAGGTGGCTTTCGTCCTGGCTCTGCTGGGTGCGCAAGCGCTCCATTTCCTCTGCCGTGGAATGGATCTCACAGGCTTTGAGATCCGGCAGTTCGAGATCGTCCTCATAGGCACCCATGGCCTTGAGGGTCATGCACATGTTCTGCATGCGCTTGTCCATGATGTGGATGTGATCCAGCATGCAGTTGATCGCGTGGGCTACGGGGTCCGGCGCATCGGCAGTGACGCCGTAGGCATCAAAGCCCATTTTCTCGGCAATCTGCTTGCGGTGGCTGTCATCCCCTTCCGCCTCGCGCTGGATCAAGCGCCCAGGCACACCCACCACGGTGGCGTTGGCCGGCACCGGCTTGACCACCACCGCATTGGAGCCGATGCGCACACCATCGCCAATCTCGATCGGCCCGAGCACCTTGGCCCCTGCTCCCACCACCACATCCCGCCCCAGGGTGGGATGACGCTTGCCTTTGACCCAACTGGTGCCGCCGAGGGTGACGCCGTGATAGATGGTGCAATCATCGCCAATCACTGCGGTTTCACCGATCACCACACCCATGCCGTGGTCGATGAAAAATCGCCGACCGATCTGCGCCCCCGGGTGGATTTCAACGCCGGTGAGCCAGCGGGTCAGGTGAGAGACCATCCGCGCCGCCCAGAACCAGCGAGCCAGCCAGAGGCGATGGGCCAGGCGATGGGCTATGACCGCGTGCAGGCCCGGATAGGTGGTGAGTATCTCAAGCCGAGTCCTGGCCGCTGGATCGCGGTCGAACACACACTGAATATCTTCTTTAATACGGCTGAACATCGCACCTATCCCGGGTATTTGACTCAAGTATTGGGGCCGGGCGGGACATTATCCACAATCCCTTACGAATTACTAGGACTTTAACGCCGCATGGATTTGCGCCCCTGGCAGGCGCTGAGGATGCCGTGAAGGATATTCAGCTCATCCCGATCCGGCCGCGCCCGGGCAAATAGCCGACGCAAGCGCAGATGCAGGCGCTCCGATTGATCCGGATCACTGAAGCCGGTTTCCTCCATGGTTTGTGCCAGGTGCTGATAAAAACGCTCCATCGCCAGGCTATCCGCCGGTTCAGGCAGGACTTCGGCAACATAATCCGGCCGCATGCTGGCCGCCGCCATGTTCAGCTCATAACAGATGACCTGCACCGCCATGGCCAGATTAAGGCTGCTGTAGGCCGGGTTGGAGGGGATGTGGACCAGATAGTGGCAGAGGCCGAGCTCCTCGTTGCTCAGGCCGGAACTCTCCCGGCCGAACACCAGCGCCACCCGGCCTTGCTCGGCCTCGGCCAGGGCGCGCTGGGCGCAGACCCGGGGATCGAACTGGGGCCAGTTGACCGAGCGCAGACGTGCACTGGCGCCCACCACCAGGCGACAGCCCTGCAGTGCCTCGCTCAGGCTATCGAACTGCAGCGCCTGGGCGAGCAGATCATCCGCCCCCGAGGCCCGGGCGGTGGCATCGGCACTGGGAAAGAGCTTCGGCCGCACCAGTGCCAACTCGGCCAGATTCATGTTCTTCATTGCCCGCGCTACCGCGCCTATGTTGCCTGGATGGCTGGTTTCCACCAGCACAATTCGAATGTTACTGAGCATCAGCGCCTCGCAGCCTGGTGTGAGCGGCATCTAAAATCTCTTTATCAGCCTTTGCTGAGGGCCGCGGAAAAAAACATCATCCCATCTTGCGGCGTCCTCGCTCCGTCCACTGCGTTGCCTGAAGGGTTGCATAGACCGGCTATGCGCGCCTTCAGGCGCCTTGTGGACGAACCGATGACTGTGCAATCTTGAGATGACTTATTTCTTCCGCGGCCCTTATGGGGTATCTTGTCGCGCCATGCAACCCATGACAAACATTGCCGTTCGTGCCGCCCGCGCCGCTGGAAAGATCCAGATGCAGTATCTTAACCGGCTCGACACCCTGACCGTGGCGAAAAAGGGCCGCAATGACTTCGTCTCCGAGGTGGATCGCGCCTGCGAGCAGGAGATCATCCAGATCCTCAAGGCCGCTTATCCCGGCCACGGGGTGCTGGCCGAAGAAACCGGCACTCAGCAGGGCAATGAGTACCAGTGGATCATCGACCCCCTCGATGGCACTACCAACTATTTGCACGGATTTCCCCAGTTCGCCGTTTCCATCGCCTGCCGGCATCGGGGCGAGCTGATCAGCGGTGTGGTCTACGACCCCTTCAAGGATGAGATGTTCACCGCCGACAAGGGCGGCGGCGCCTATTTGAATGATCGCCGCCTGCGCGTAAGCAATCGCAAGAGCCTGGATGGCGCCCTCATCGGCACCGGCTTCCCCTTCCGCGACCATACCCATCTGGACACCTATACCGAGATGTTCAAGGCAATGATCAGCGAGACCGCCGGACTGCGCCGGCCGGGTTCCGCCGCCCTGGATTTTGCCTATGTGGCAGCTGGGCGACTGGATGGATTCTGGGAGATCGGCCTGTCCATCTGGGATTTTGCCGCGGGCGCCCTGATGGTACGCGAGGCCGGCGGCACGGTGAGCGATCTTGCCGGTGGCGACAAGCATCTGCAAACCGGCAATGTCATCGCCGGCCCGCTGAAGGTGCATACAGACATGGTGCGCCTGCTGCGGCCCTTCCTCCACGCCGATCTGCGGGCCTGAGGACTCAAGAATCCTGGGGCGTGGCCGTTATCTGAGACTGTACCTGCTTTAGTCTCAACCGGAGCCGCCATGTCCTCTCAGTCACCCAAGCTCGATGTCAGCAACCGCGCCCTGGAGATGATTATGCGCGATGTACTCGAAGGCATGGAAGATCTGTCCCTGCGGGCCGGTTACAGCAGCGAAATCCCCGTTGACGACCTGCTCGAACTGGTCAGGCAGCATCCCCTGAGCGATGACAACCGCATCCTTTACTTTCCTCAGCCGCTCAAGCGCATCGCCTGATTGGCTTCCTCAATCCGCGACCAGGCCCAGCGCCTATCACCCAAGCCCGTCTCAGGTTAGACTATCGGCCCTGTACTGAACCCACCTAAGGAAACAGCCCATGGCCATGTCCGGAGCCCTGATCGAGAGCCGTCTCGCCCATTTGGAACGCCACCTGGCTCAGGAAAACCCTGTCCTGCTCAAGGCCGTGCAGAGCTTTCGCGAGCTCGATGCCATTGCCTATCGCATGGGCCTGCTGGACAAGGACGACTCCTACACCGCCCATATCCCCTGGTGGCCATTGATCTCGGTGCTGGGCACCTTTTCCTCGGGCAAGTCCACCTTCATCAATGACTACCTGGGGGAGAAACTTCAGCGCAGCGGCAATCAAGCGGTGGACGATAAATTTACCGTCATCTGCTACAACCACGAGCGCACCAGCAACGCCCTGCCCGGAGTGGCCCTGGACTCTGACCCGCGCTTTCCCTTCTACCAGATCAGCAGCGAGATCGATAAGGTGGAAAAGGGCGAGGGCGACCGCATTGATGCCTATCTTCAACTCAAGGCCTGTCCCAGCCAGAAACTGCGTGGCAAGATCCTCATCGACTCCCCCGGATTTGACGCCGATGCTCAGCGCACATCGACCCTGCGCATCACCGATCACATCATCAATCTGTCTGATCTGGTGCTGGTGTTCTTTGACGCCCGCCATCCGGAACCCGGGGCCATGCGCGACACCCTGGAGCACCTGGTCAGCGACACCATCCGCCGGAGTGATTCGGGCAAGTTTCTCTACATTCTTAACCAGATAGACACCACCGCTCGGGAAGACAACCCCGAAGACGTGATTGCCGCCTGGCAGCGTGCCCTGGGTGAGCGGGGCCTGACCGCCGGCCGCTTCTACACCATCTACAACGAAGCTGCCTCGGTGCCCATTGAGGACGAGGCCCTGCGCAACCGCTTTCGCGGCAAGCGCGATGCCGATCTCGGCGAAATCCACGGGCGCATGCAACAGGTGGAAATCGAACGGGCCTACCGCATCATTGCCGCCCTGGAAAAAATGGCCCGAGATATCGAGGAAAAGGCCGTACCCGCCCTCAACCAGGCCATAGCCCAGTGGCGCAAACGCACGCTGATTGCCGACATGCTGGTGTTTGCCCTGCTCATCGGCGGCGGGCTGGTACTGAGCATCAAGCAAGGTTACTGGAGCTCACCGCCAAGTTGGATGCAGGAACCCGGCACCCTTTATGCCGCAGGCCTGGGAGTGCTTCTGGCCGCCATTGCAATTCATTTCGGCGTCCGCAGCTTGACTGCGAAAACCCTGGTGAAACAGCTACGCCAGCGCGGTGAAGAGCTGGACCTGCGCGGTGATCTGGTGGCGGCTTTCGGTCAGTGCCGGCGGTTTTGGCGCAGCATCTTCGCCCTGAGCCCGGCCGGTTGGGGGCGGGGATCGCGGAAAAAGCTTTACCGTGTGATCCATCGCACCGACGAGTACATCCAGACCCTTAACGACCGCTTCACCAATCCCTCCGGTGAAGAGAGTGTGGATCAGCAAATGCAAAAGATCCTGGCCAAGAACAGTGCCTCAAGCAATAACCCATGATTGAGCCGATCCTTCCCCAGATAAAGGTCCCCCCGCACCCGCAGCAGCGCCACTTGCCTGCGGCTGAAAAACAGGAATTGATCGAGCACATCAAAGAGTTGCTGCAGATCAACAAGGCCGTGCTGGTGGCTCACTACTACGTTGATGGGGATTTGCAGGCACTAGCGGAAGCAACCGGTGGCTGCGTTGCCGATTCCCTGGAAATGGCCCGCTTCGGCGCCAGCCACCAGGCCGATATGTTGGTGGTCTGCGGCGTGCGCTTCATGGGCGAAACGGCCAAAATTCTCAACCCGGAAAAGCGCGTGCTCATGCCCGACCTGGCCGCCAGCTGTTCTCTGGATGATGGCTGCCCCAGCGAGCTGTTCAGCACCTTCTGCGACCAGTATCCCGACCACAAGGTGGTGGTGTATGCCAACACCAGCGCTGCAGTAAAGGCCCGCGCCGACTGGATGGTTACCTCCAGCATTGCCCTGCCAGTGATTCGCCACCTGCATCAGCAGGGCGAGCAGGTTCTCTG
>JADGBD010000383.1:499-2393 GCA_015231665.1 Gammaproteobacteria bacterium | reverse complement strand
GTTGATTTTTTTATATCGCAGTCCGTAGCCCGGATGGAGTGCAACGGAATCCGGGGGCGTTGTTGGCACCGGCCCAGTTCAAGCGGCCCACCCGCACTCCCAAACTCCATTCAACTCCGCGATCTCCGCGCTTCTCTGCGTTCTCTGCGTCCCAACAGACCGAATCAGGGATTGAGCTGGCGCGCCAGTTCCAGGGCCAGGTCGGCCAGCTCTGGCTGTTTCAGGTAGCCGGCGATCTTGCTGCTGGGCACCCATTTGCGCTCGCGCTGGGCGCTGCCCCATTGCTTGTCGGCGATCAGCTTGTCCACCTTGAGGGCGAACACCCGCACCTCGCAGCGGCCGCCCCATTTGTTGTAGCTGTAGCGCCCCAGCTCCGCGCCGGTGATCTTGCCCTTGAGCACGCCGGCCTCTTCCAGGGCCTCTTTGATTGCCGAATCCTCGGCGCTGAGGCCCGGCTCCTGGATGCCCTTGGGCACCACCCAGTGGCGATTGGCGCTGGAGCTGACCAGCAGAATCTGCACCTCGCCGTCCTTGATCCGATAGGGAATCACCGCCGACTGGCTGTAGTAGTAAGCCGGGCGGTCGCGGTATTCGATGCCTTCATCCGTATTGAAGGGAAACTGCTTGGGCAGCTGGCGCGGCCGCACCTGTGCCAACAGCTTGGCGCAGCCGGATTCGAGCGCGCTCCAGTCGTCCGGCAGCTGCAGCCGGGCCAGGGTGGCGGTAGGCATCAGCTTGCCGTCTTCGGGCATTTCCAGGCCCTCACCGAGCAGCCAGGCCACCAGCTCCTCAAAACCGGGATTGTGGCCGACCATCAGCACCCGCTGCGCCTCGGCCGGGCAGCGGCCGAGCACCTGCAGCAACTCGGGCACGCTGGCCTCGTAGATGTCTTCGTCCTGCTGAATCAGCTCCGCCGCCAGGCCCAGGGTGCGCACGCACTTGCGCGCCGTGTCTATGGCCCGCGCCGCTGGCGAGCTAAGGAGCAGATCGGGGATCAACTGGTTGTCCTTGAGCCACTGACCCACCTGCTGTGCGGCGCGCTTGCCGCGATCCTTGAGCGGTCGGTCGAAGTCCTTGACGATCTGGTCCCAGTCGGATTTGCCGTGACGCAGCAGTAGCAGTTCTCGGGTCATTGGCGGAGCACCTCCAAAGCAAGCGGCATCAGGGCCGCAAAGTCCAACCTGCCCTTGGCCTCGTAGACCGGGACCTGCGCCAGGCAGCGCAGATAGGCGGTAGGGTCGAGGGCCCTAGTATGGCCGAGAAAGCGGCCATCGGCATACTGATAAAACGGCCCGGGGGGTTTCATTATCGCCGAGAGTAGATCAGGCCGCCGGGTCAAATCAACCTCCGCCAGCGCGGTGGGCTGCTCCGCGCCTCGCTGCCAGTTGAGGACAATGAAGGCCGCCAGCGGCGCCTGCAGACAGACCCGGCCGGGACCAAAGACCGCGCGGATGGGCACATCGTGCTTCTGCTCCAGGGGCCAGAGCACCGCCTCATCCAGGGCCTGCCATTGGCTCAACTGCTCGGCACTGACCAGTGAGTGCAGGCGGGGATTGCCCAGCAAGGTGCCGGGGTTGATCCGCGGCATCTTCGCCACCCCTACGGCCTCGACCTTAGCGGACAACGGGCGGATAAACAGGCGGTCATTGCTGAGAAATCGGCAATCCGCATCGGCCTCGGCCAACAGCTTGAGCATCAGGGTGGATTTGCCGCCGCCGGAGCAGCCGGCGATGGCCAGGGCCCGGCCCTGCTGGACCAGCCCCGCGGCGTGGCAAATGAGATGGCCGCGCTGCTGCAACCAGTTCATTTGCTGGCTGTTGATGAAGTTGATCACCTGGCTGTCGTTGGCCAGACAGGGGCCGGCGGCCATCCGCCGCCCGGCGCTCTGGAGAAA
>JADGBD010000383.1:0-443 GCA_015231665.1 Gammaproteobacteria bacterium | reverse complement strand
GGTTTGCCGCCATCCCGCGCCCAGGGGCTAAAGCTCAGCCTGCGATCACGCTCGGGATCGAGCGCCGCACGCTCCAACGCCAGCACCTCGATGGCCGGCCCGTCCTGCTCGGCCGCGTCCGTCAGCACATCGACAAAATAGGCCCGCAGGCGCGCCAGCAGCTCGGCGGAGTTGGAGCCGACCTGCACCCGGCAGCCGGCCAGGTCCAGCTGCAACTGCTCGGGGAGCACTGACTGCCCCTGCTGCAACAGCGCGGCGGCATCGGCGCTGCTGATCAATGCCCCAGCTTCCAATGCTCCAATTTCCTTAGGGCATATTCCGCGTAGGCCGCGGCGGCGTTGATTCCCAGCCCTTCCTTGGCACCGCGAAAGCCACCAAAGGCAGAGACCTCGAACACCACCAGGCCTGCCGCGGTTTCGGCCACATCCACGGTGGTGAAGTCC
>JADGBD010000382.1 GCA_015231665.1 Gammaproteobacteria bacterium | reverse complement strand
GACCCTGCTAATAAAGAAAATTCACTAAACGAGCCGCCAGCTGCCAGCAACCAGCGGCCAGCGGTGGGGCCTGTAGCCCGGATGCAGGGCAACGGAATCCGGGATTGGCGCTTATGCCAACGCCCTATCACTGCCCAGCCTCCGCGCCTCTGCTAGAATGCCCGACAATCACCCACGCTGCCGGAGCAAACTCGTGTCAGACGCCGAAAACCCCATCCGCCTGGGCCTGATGCCGCCGCTTTCCGGGCTGGTGCAGATCTACGGTCAGGAGATCAGCTGGGCGGCGCGCATCGCTGTGGATCAGATCAACCGCGCCGGCGGCCTGCTCGGCCGCCCGCTGCAGCTGATCATCGAGGACGACGGCAGTCTGCCGGAGACCGCCGTGCCCGCCGCCAAACGGCTGGTGGATGAGCATGGCTGCAGCGCCATCATCGGCAACCTGCTGTCCAACTCGCGCATCGCCGTGGCCAGCGAGGTGGCGGAGGTGCGCAAGATCCCTTACCTCAACTTCTCCTTCTATGAGGGCAGCATCGCCGGGCGCTACTTCTTCCATTTCGCCGCCCTGCCGAATCAGCAGATCGAGCGCATGATCCCCTACATGGCGGACAAGTTCGGCCCCAAGTTCTACTTTGCCGGCAACAACTACGAGTGGCCCCGCGGCTCCATCGATGCCGCCAAGCGCGCCCTGCTGCCCCTGGGCGGCGAGGTGGTGGGCGAGCAGTACCTGCCCATAGGCGCCAGCCTGGAGGAGATCGACTGGATGCTCGACGGCGTCGCCCGCTCCGGTGCCGATGTCTTCGTGCCCTATTTTGCTGGCATCGACCAGATCAACCTGCTCAAACGCTTCACCGAGATGGGCCTGAAACAGCGCATGGCGGTGGTAATGGGCCACTATGACGAGGTCATGGTCTCGCACCTCAGCGAGCAGGTGCGCGAGGGGCTGTATTCCAGCAACAGCTATTTCATGACCATCGACAGCGCCGAGAACCAGGCCTATCTGCAGCAGCTGGCGCAACTGCCGGAGGTGAACGGCATCTGGCCCGCGGGCAACGGTGTGCTGACCAATTTCGGTGAGGGCACCTACGTCTGTGTTCAGGCCTTTGCCGAGGCGGTACGCCAGACCGGCAGCCTGGATGCCGAAGCCTTGGTGCAGGCCCTGGAGCGGATCGAGGTACAGGCACCCCAGGGGCGGGTGCGCATGGACCCCCTGACTCACCATGCCGAGGTCAACAGCTATCTGTCGCGCTGTACCGCCGCGGGCCAATTCGAGATCATCCAGCGCTTTGGCAGCCTCGCCCCGGAGATTCCGCCGCTCTACCGGGATGCCTTCCGCCGGGCCTTTTTCCGCAGTGGTAGCGATTCCCCTGAGGCGGCGGCACTGTTTGCCACGGAGACGGCGATCAACCAGCAGCGTGGCGGCGAAGCAGGCAAGATCCTCTCCATTGCCGATGTGGCGGTGATCGCCACCGATGCCGATGGCCAGATCACCGAAGTCAACAGCAGCGCCTGCGAGCTGTTTGGCTACAGCCAGAGCGAGCTGGTGGGGCTGTCGGTCAATCAATTGCTGCCGCCCCAGTTTCGCGCCCGCCACAGCGAGATGATGCGCGGCTTCCTTGAAGGCGAGCAGACCCAGCGGCGGATGAACCAGCGCGCCGAGATCTCTGGCTACCGCAAGGACGGCAGCTATTTCCCCATGGAGGCCTCCATCGCCAAGTTCCACGGCGAGCGCGGTTGGGTGCTGGTGGCCACCATCCGCGACCTGACCCAGGTCAAGGAGGCCCAGGAGGAACTGGCCTGGCAGGCCAGCCATGACGTGCTCACCGGCCTGCCCAACCGTGCCCTGATCATGCAGCGCCTGCAGCACGCTTTGGAGCGTGGCCACCGCCGCGATACCAATGTCGCCCTGCTGTTCATCGATCTGGACGGCTTCAAGCAGGTCAACGACAGCTACGGCCACGAGGCGGGTGACGTCCTGCTCACCACCCTGGCCGAGCGCCTGATGCAGAGCCTGCGCCCGGGTGACACCCTGGGTCGACTGGGTGGCGATGAGTTCGTCGC
The DNA here is from genome assembly GCA_015231665.1 of Gammaproteobacteria bacterium. GTDB lineage: Bacteria > Pseudomonadota > Gammaproteobacteria > Chromatiales > Chromatiaceae > Magnetovirga. Next base: position 365 of record JADGBD010000382.1, on the reverse strand, counting down.
CCTCCTCGAAGGCATCGAGGAGGTGGACCAGGTCGCTCAGGTCGCCCAGCGCCTGAGCGAGGCCTCGCGCCGGGTGGTGCATTACCAGCAGAACGAGCTGTCGGTCAGCGCCAGCATCGGCATCGCCGTGGGCCACGCCACCACCCACACCGCAGAAGACCTGATCCGCCATGCCGACACCGCCATGTACGCGGTCAAACAGAAGGGCCGCGATGGCTGGCAGTTCTTCAGCCAGGCGGTGCAGGAAGAGGCCAGCCAGCGGCTGGAGATCGTCAGCGGCCTGCGCCGGGCATTGGATCAGGCTGAATTTGAGGTGGTGCTGCAGCCCATCGTCGGCAGCGACAGCGGTAGCATCAAAGGGGCTG
>JADGBD010000381.1 GCA_015231665.1 Gammaproteobacteria bacterium | reverse complement strand
TGCCATTGCCGATGACATCGGCGCCTTTCTGTTTGTCGATATGGCCCATGTCGCCGGTCTGGTGGCGGCTGGTCTCTATCCCAGCCCGGTCCAGATTGCCGATGTCACCACCACCACCACCCACAAGACCCTGCGCGGCCCCCGCGGCGGTCTGATTCTGGCCAAGAGCAATCCGGACCTGGAGAAGAAGTTCAACTCCCTGGTCTTCCCCGGCACCCAGGGCGGCCCGCTGATGCACGTCATCGCCGCCAAGGCGGTGGCCTTCAAGGAGGCCATGGAGCCCGAGTTCAAGGTCTATCAGCAGCAGGTGCTGAACAACGCCCGCGCCATGGCCGAAGTGTTCATGAGCCGGGGTTACGACGTGGTCTCCAAGGGCACCGACGATCACCTGTTCCTGGTCAGCTTCATCCACGTAGGCCTCACCGGCAAGGACGTCGATGCCTGGCTGGGGGCAGCCAATATCACGGTGAACAAGAACGCGGTGCCCAACGACCCGCAATCGCCCTTCGTCACCTCCGGCATCCGCGTCGGCACCCCGGCCATCACCACCCGTGGCTTCACCGAGGCCGACAGCCGCGAACTGGCGGGCTGGATGTGCGACCTCATCGACAGCCGCGGCGATGCCGCCATGATCCAAGCGGTCAAGACCAAAGTGTTGGCCATCTGCCAGCGCCTGCCGGTGTACGCCGGCTAGGCCAGCGGATGCACTGCCCCTACTGCAACGCCGCCGACACCAAGGTGGTGGACTCGCGCCTGGGCAGCGAGGGTGAGCAGGTGCGCCGCCGCCGCGAGTGCGTCAGCTGCGGCGAGCGCTTCACCACCTTCGAGACCGCCGAGCTGGTGATGCCGGCGATCATCAAAAGCGACGGCAACCGCGAGGAATTCCAGGTCGGCAAACTCCTCGCCGGCCTGGCCCGCGCCCTGCAAAAGCGGCCAGTGGGAGCAGAGGAGATCGATCGCGCGGTGATGCGCATCCGCCGCCGCCTGATGGCCACCGGCGAGCGCGAAGTCCCCAGCCGACTGGTGGGCGATCTGGTCATGGACGAGCTGAAAAAGCTCGATCAAGTGGCCTACGTGCGCTTCGCCTCGGTGTATCGCAAATTCAACGACGTCGGCGCCTTCCTCGAAACCATCGAGGTGCTGGAACAACAGCTCCCACCTGAAGGCTACCAACGGCAAATGCAGCTGCTGGATGATGAGCTGTTGTGAACTAAAATCCAGGACGCAGAGGACGCCAAGAAGCGCAGAGCATGCCGAGTTTTTTTACGGGTTATGGGCTCTCATCTATAAAGTAGAGAGGGGCTTAATAGCCTGAGTAGTTCCAAGGGGCCAGACTATCCGAGAATACCAATGCAGACCTTGACTTTCGAATGCGAGATCAAGCCAGACCGTCATTTGGTGTTACACCTGCCAGGTGATGTAGTTCCTGGTAGGCATCGCATCGCTCTGGTGATCGATCCGCCTGACACTGCGATCATCCCGCATATGGAATCCATGCCAGCACGCACGCCACTGTGGGCGCAATTGGAAGCACTTAGGCAACAGGCTGAGGCAGAGGGCACCCTGCCCAATGCCTTAACCATGGATGAAATTCTCAGCGAGGTCCAACGTCTGCGAGGCGAGGAGGATGGCTGAGCAAAATCCTAGACGCTGTTATCTGGATGCCAATGTTCTCATTGCCGCTTGGCGCGGAGATGAGTTGAGTAGGGCTTGGGCACGCACGGTGTTGGATGATCCGCAGAGACGACTTGTGGTTAGCGATTTTGTTCGCTTAGAGGTCCTGCCCAAGCCGGGGTTTTACAAAAGGTCCAGTGAATTGGCTTTTATGCAGGCCATTTTGGCTGCAGCCGAAGATGTACCAGTAAATCTAGATTTAATTCAGTCTGCATTGGCCCTAGCAGCCAGGTACGATCTAAGCCCCCTTGATGCCCTGCATTTGGCCGCCGCTGCCCAGGCTAATGTAGATGAACTACTGACTTTGGAGCGCCCCGAAAAGCCTATCTGTCGCCAGACGGAGGTTCCTGTGATTTCTCTTTATGCTCTGGCACAACAATCCTAGTCATGCCTCAGCCCTCATACACTTCTGACGACCACCGCTACATGGCCCGGGCCATCCGCCTGGCTGAGCTGGGGCTTTACACTACCGACCCCAATCCGCGGGTGGGCTGCGTGCTGGTGCGCGACGGTCAGGTGGTGGGCGAGGGCTTTCACCGCCGCGCCGGCGAGCCCCATGCTGAGCGTCTGGCACTGGCTGAAGCTGGTGAACTGGCCAGGGGGGCCACCGCCTATGTCAGCCTGGAGCCTTGTAGCCACTTCGGCCGCACCCCGCCCTGCGCCGATGGTCTGATCGAGGCCGGGGTAACCCGGGTGGTGGCCGCCATGCAGGACCCCAATCCGTTGGTGGCGGGCCAGGGTTTTGAGCGCCTG
>JADGBD010000380.1 GCA_015231665.1 Gammaproteobacteria bacterium | reverse complement strand
GCGCTCGGCCATGTACACCGAGCGGTGGCGCCCGCCGGTGCAGCCGAGAGCGACGGTGAGGTAGCTGCGCCCCTCGGCATCGAAAGCGGCGATCCACTTGTGCAAAAAGGCGCTTAGGTCCTGCTCCATCTCCAGCACCAGCGGGGCATCTTCGAGAAAGTCGACCACCGCCTCGTCGCGGCCAGTGAGATCGCGCAGGTCCGGCTGCCAGTGAGGGTTGGGCAGGCAGCGCACGTCGAAGATGAAATCGGCGTCGTTGGGAATGCCGTGCTTGAAGCCGAAGGAGAGAAACTGCAGCGACAGCCGGCCGCTGATGCGCTGCTTGAAGCGCTCGCGTAACTGCTGGCGCAGCTGGTGGACGTGGCTGCTGCGGGTGTCGATGCACAGATCGGCGCGCTCCATCAGCGGCGCCAGCAGGCTGCGCTCAAGGGCGATGGCCTCGGCGAGTGAGCCGGTGGTGTCGCTCAGGGGGTGCTTGCGTCGGGTCTCGGAGAAGCGCTTGAGGAGGATGTCGTCATCCGCGGCGAGAAAGAAGATCTCGCAGTCAAAGCCTTTGTGCTGAAGTTGCTCGATCATCTGCGGCAGCTGGCGCAGGTTTTGCGGTTCACTGCGCGCATCCACACCCACCGCAAACTGGCGGTTTTTCTTACCGGCTTTGAGCAGTTCTTCGCCCAGTGCCGGCAGCAGGGGCACCGGCAGGTTATCGACGCAGTAAAACCCCAGATCTTCCAGGGTGTCCAGGGCAATGCTCTTGCCTGCCCCGGAAAGCCCGGTGACTATGACCAGTTTCATAGAACCCTTACCCTATGGGTGGAATAGGGCGCAATTATAGACCTTGGCGTTTCGGGTTCAATCGTTGGGTTGAATGCCTTTTGATTAAAAGTCCGCAATTGAACGCGAAATAAACGCAGATTAAAGCGATCGAGGACATTGACACCCCTGAGGACAGCGACAACCCCAAGCTGTTGCTTGACCTGCAGACCACCGGGGTGGACCGTGACCGCCTGCTGCAGCTGGGCCAGGCGAGCACGGCGCGACTAAAGCAGCTCATCGCCGACATAGGCCCCTTCCAGGTGCGCTTTGACCCCGAGCTGCGCGACCGCTACGGCCGCGTCAACGGTGAGGTGTTCGATGCCCAGGGCCGCTCCCTTGCCGCCACCTTGGTGGCCGAGGGCTACGCCATCCCCACCAAGCCCGCCGATACCCCCTCGCCCTTCCGTGAGATCGCCCTGCAGGCCAAGGCGGAAAAGCGCGGTCTCTGGGCCGAGGCTGCAGCGAAGTCGATGGCTGCCTGGAGCAAATACTGAACCAGCCCGCTGCTGGCTGCTGGCCGCTCAGTCTAAGCAGCGCGTAATTGAAGGATCACCGGCGCGGTTTGCGGCCGCAGGCCGCGCCAGAGGTAAAAGGCCTCCGCTGCCTGCTCCACCAGCATCCCCAGCCCATCCAGCGCCAGGCTGGCGCCATGGGCCTGACCCCAGCGCACGAAGGCGGTGGGTTCAAGGCCATACATCATGTCGTAGCTGACCCCGCCAGGGGCCAGGCAGTCATCGGGAATGGCCGGCACCGCGCCACCCAGACCGGCGGCTGTGCCATTGATGATCAGATCAAACTGCTGCCCCGCCAGGCCCTCCAGGCCGCAGCCCTGCACCCTTGCATCCGCCAGCAAATCAGCCAGCTCCCGCGCCTTGACAGCGGTACGGTTGGCGATGGTCAGGCGCTGCGGCTGCTGTTCCAGCAAGGGCCGCAGCACCCCCCGCGAGGCCCCACCGGCACCGAGCAGCAGCAGGCGCTTGCCGGCCAGCACAACCCCATGATTCTGCAGCAGATCACGCACCAGGCCGGTGCCGTCGGTGTTGTCACCGCGCAGCCGTCCATCGGCCAGCAGAATCAGGGTATTCACCGCCCCGGCCAGCTCCGCTGCCGGGCTTAGCTCATCGGCCAGGGCCCAGGCCTGCTCCTTGAAGGGTACGGTGACATTCAACCCCTTGCCGCCGGCAGCGATGAAGGCGCCCACATCCGCAGCAAAATCCTCGCCGAGGATGCGGCCATAGTCGATGTCCTCACCGGTCTGCGCAGCAAAGGCGGCGTGGATCAGGGGCGATTTGGAGTGAGCGATGGGGTTGCCAATAACGGCATAACGATCAGTCATCTTGTTTCTCAGTCAGGACGCAGAGAGCGCAAAGGAGCGCGGAGATCGCAGAGTTCACCTGCAACTGCGCGAGAAAAAACACTAACTCTGCGTGCTCTGCGCTTCTCCGCGCCCTCTGCGTCCCAAATTAATCAGCTAACCACTGCGCGGCTTTTTTGGCAAAGTAGGTGAGGATGCCGTCGGCGCCGGCGCGTTTGATGCAGAGCAGGGACTCCAGCGCCCCCGCCCGCTCGTCGAGCCAGCCGTTTTGCGCCGCGGCCAGGTGCATGGCGTATTCGCCGCTGACCTGATA
>JADGBD010000379.1 GCA_015231665.1 Gammaproteobacteria bacterium | reverse complement strand
ATTCGGCAAGGCCGGCCGCGCCGCTACCGCCACCGATCCTGCTCCCCTGACCATGATCGAGACGGTCATCCAGCTCAAGCCGCGGGAGCAATGGCGGCCTGGCATGACCACCGCCAAGCTGATCGAGGAGTTGGAGGCGACGGTGAAATTTCCCGGCCTGACCAACGCCTGGGTGATGCCGATCAAGACCCGCATCGACATGCTCGCCACCGGCATCAAGACGCCGGTGGGGGTCAAGGTGGCCGGTGCCGATCTGGCGCAGATTCAGCAAATCGGAGAACAGATCGAGCAGGTGCTGCTGCAGCTGCCCGGTACTGCCTCGGCCTACTCCGAGCGGGTGGCCGGCGGTCGCTACATCGAGGTCATCCCCGACCGCCAGCGCGCCGCCCGCTACGGCCTGGCCATCGAAGACATCAACCAGCTGGTGGCCACCGCGGTGGGTGGGGTCAACATCGGCCAAACCCTGGAAGGGCGCGAGCGCTACCCGATCAACCTGCGCTTCCCCCGCGAGCAGCGCGACAGCCTGGAGGACCTGCGCCAGCTGCCGCTGATCAGCCCCAGCGGCGCCCAGCTGGCCCTGGCCCAGGTGGCCGAGGTGCGCATCAGCGACGGCCCGCCCATGCTCAAGAGCGAGAACGCGCGACTCAACGGCTGGACCTTCGTCGATATCCGCGATCAGGACCTGGGCAGCTACGTCGTTGAGGCGCAGCAGGCGGTGCGCGAGCAGGTGCAGCTGCCGCCGGGCTACTCCATCAGCTGGGCCGGCCAGTACGAATACATGCAGCGCGCCAACCAGCGCCTGAGCCAAGTGGTGCCCCTGACCCTGGCAATCATCTTCCTCCTGCTCTATCTCAGCTTCCGTCACGCCGGCCAAGCGCTGCTGGTGATGGCCTCCCTGCCCTTCGCCCTGGTGGGCGGCTTCTGGCTGATCTATCTGCTCGGCTACAACCTCTCGGTGGCGGTGGGGGTCGGCTTCATCGCCCTAGCCGGGGTGGCCGCCGAGTTTGGCGTGATCATGCTCATCTACCTGGACAACGCCCTGCGCGACCGCCAAGCCCAAGGCCCGCTGGACCAGGCCGGCCTGCTCGCGGCGATTATTGAAGGCGCGGTGCAGCGGGTGCGGCCCAAAGCCATGACCGTGGCCACCATCGTCGTCGGCCTGATCCCCATCTTCATCGGCACCGGCACCGGCTCTGAAGTCATGAGCCGCATCGCCGCGCCGATGATCGGCGGCATGATCACCGCGCCGCTGTTGTCCCTGTTCGTCCTGCCGGCGGTGTATCTGCTGTGGAAACGGCGGGGGTTAGTGTGAAACATCCATGGCAACTCACGAGTCCCGGAGCCGCCAAGAGATGTTTCATGTTCTCCATGAGCGTCAGTATGAAAGTCGCGAAGTGTCTTGATAGGCCATAACAAGAAACTGGCTGAGATAAGCGGACTGAAGCATTCAGCTACCCTGTCTCCTGTAGTAGGACCTGTAGTAGGACCTGTAGTAGGATAATCGCCTTTCAACCTCTCGGCCTCCGCCCATGCAGCAGAATCCCAAATGCCAAATCCTGCGGGATCTCGGCCACATAGATCCCTTTACTCACTGGCCCAACTACCTGGAATACGGTTTCACCCCGGCAGACCTGCCCGACCTTATCGCCATGCTCAGGGAGGCGGTCATTAATGACCTGGATGATGAAAGCGACCCCGACTGGGCGCCGCTGCACGCCTGGCGGACTATCGGCCAGCTGGGCTGCGCGGAGGCCGTTGAACCCCTGCTCGATGCCCTCGACCATCTGGCCGAAGATGACTTGGCGCCAGACGAGCTCAGCCTGGTGTTCGGCATGATCGGCGAAGCCGCCATCGACCCCCTGATCCGCCAACTGCATGACCCGACCATGGAGCTGTTGCCGCGCCTGATCATCATCGACGGGCTCAAGGAAATTGCCCAGCGCCACCCATCCACTCGGGACAGGGTAGTCAGCCTGCTAACCGACTATCTGCAGACACCCGATGCCGAAGCACCCGTTGTCAACGCCGCGGTGGTCAGCATGCTGATCAGACTCTCCGCCACAGAGTCCATGGATGTCATCAGAGACCTCTATGCCAAAGACCTCGCCGACCTGTCCTTTTGTGGCGATATCGAGGATGTCGAAATTGAAATGGGCCTGCGTCAGGAGCGGGATACGCCAAGGCCGGACTATTTGGCCGCCATGGCGCTAGGTATCGCCGATAGTCCCGACAGCACAAATCCACTGGATATTGTCGATTTCTATCTCGACAAATACGCCACCGAGGATTCCCTCCTCAACGCGGCAGAGCTGAACGGCTTTCTCACCAGCATCGCCTGCGCCCCGGAGATAATCCCTCCTTCTGCCTGGTTTGCCGGCATTTGGGGTCAAGACCAGATGCCTATCGAAAGGGCCAATCAGCAAGAAGCCAGTGAATTTCTCACCG
>JADGBD010000033.1:7530-12678 GCA_015231665.1 Gammaproteobacteria bacterium | reverse complement strand
CACCGCCTTGGCCGACAGACTGACCACCAGACCGGGCAGGAACCCGCCGCCCAGAGCCAGGACGCCTGAGCTGCCCGGTAGCGCAGTCGCCACGGCGACATTGCCCGCAACGTTACCAAGATAACCTACCGCCGTACCCGCGGCGCTGGCGGCGGCCTCTTCCGGATCGGTCATTTTGGCCATGTCGGCGATAGACCTGAGCATGAAAACCCCGTCCAGCGTGGTGCCAAGAAAGGTCGGGCTGGTCACCCGGCTGACCATGGCGTTCAGCACCCGGGGATTGTGCCCCACCTTGATCATGTTGGATCTGACCAACTCGATGATCTGCTCCAGTTGGGTAAGTTCTATGCCCTTTTCCAGGCCGGTCTTGATCAGGAATTTTTCCACTTCCGTTACCGAGGTCTCCACCGTGGCATCCAGCAGGCCCGGCTGTTTCAGCCGATTGGCCAGGATTTCGCCAGGCAAGAGCAGGGATACAACTATGGCCAACAGCAGAAGGGGCTTAACGGAATCGCTCATGTTCATTCCCTCCCCAGCGCCCAACGCGCCAGCTGTGATCCGGCCTGGGCGGCCTGCTCTCGCAGGGTTTGGGCCTTCTGCCGGTCCAGTGGTATCAGGATGCCCGAGGCGTATTCGTCCGCCAGCAGCGCCATGGCATCGGCATCCCCGGCAGCAGCGGCACGCTCCAGCAGATCAATGCTTCGCTGCGGGTCCCTGGGACCTGCGGCACCGCTGTTCAGGATCATCGCCAGGGCGGTCATGGCCCTGGGATTTGCCGATGCAGCGTCCCGTTCCAGCCGCTGCAACTGTTGCGCCGATATACCTTGTGCCTGGTCTGGGGCTGGGGCCGGTGATGGAATAGGGGTTTGCTCAGCAAGAGAACGCGCCGTCGGCAGTTCCTGGAAATCCAGGCTTAGCTCATCCTGACCGGAGCTGGCAATCTGGATCAACAGCCTGTCCCTGGTCTCCACCAGCACGAGAGGGTGCTTGCCATTGGCTTGCAGCAGATCAAGATAAAGCGGCAGGAAGTAATCCTCTGTCTGCCCCCGAGGGTCGTAATCAAACCGCACCCCGACGACCGGCAGCTGGGCTTGCCGACACAGCGCCAGCCAATCCAAGCTGGCACCAGCCCGCTGCATCAGCAAAGGCTTGAGGGGATGGTTTTGGCTGGCCGACAGCAACTGACAATCAGCGCCGAAGCGCTCCCTGATCCAGTCGGGAAGCCTCTCGGGCTGACCCTCAGGGAGCCCTGCAGGGACAGCGCTTTCACTCAGGGGTGTGGCTGCGAGGCGCTCAGGGGCCGGCCGATCCAGCACCGCCGGCACTTGGGGCTGCGACTCGAAGCGCAGCCGATTGACCAGCGCATCGAACACAAATGAGCCACGAGAGAAATCCTCGCGCTCGGACTCCAGCAACAGCAGCAGTTGCCGACCATCGGCGCGGGGCTGTTCGAATGCCAGCTGCAGGCTCTGTCGCTGGGGAAAGCGGGAGTGAATGAGCAGCGCCGTGCGGCCTGCCACCTGGATGTTGCGATGGGCGACTATATCCTCGTATCCCAGCAGGGGCTCATCCGCCAGCCACCAGGATAGGCGGAACTGGTAGCCGCCATCCGGGCTCTGGAAGCTCATCTCCCGATTGCGCGCGCCGTCCAGCAGTGACCAATCCGCGGGCACCGCGAAAGCCACCTCGCCCAAGCGGTGTTCAGTCCATTCCTGAGCCCTGGCTGCGCCCGCTAGGCAAATCACGAGCAGCACAGCGCGAAGCATGTGGATAACCGGAAACCTATTCATGGTCGATCAGCTCGAAGAAGTTGACCCCCATAATAGCCAATCGCGGTGGCTTCTGGGTGGAGAAATACCAATCCCCGATCGCTCATTGCAGCAAGACCGACTCGAAAGGAAACCGCTCGTCTGGCTGGGGTTGGCGCCGGGGGAATGCATCGGGATCCAAGGGCCCAGGAAGCGAAGACTTGCGACGGCTCAGCAGCTCGTCGAGCCCCTGCTCCAACTGATCGAGATGCTGACGGGCCTTGGTCCCAGTGCATGTCTTGGCTCCAGCGTTGATGGCTACGCCATTGAGCTCGGCAGACTCGGCGGCTGTTTGAAACGCGCCGCAATAATCTGGGTGGCGATGAGAGAGAGCAGCACATAGAGGGCGAAAAAATACAGGCCGATCTGCACCTCGGTATGGGTCAGCTTGCCCTCATGGTGGGCGAAAAAGGCGACCAGAATGGCCACCACAAAGACATCGGCCATGGACCACTTGCCCAGATGCTGCACCAGCTTCAGGCCTTTGAGCGACCAGGCGTGGGTACTGGCGAACAGGGTCAAACCGGTAATCAGGGTTTTGCAAGCCGGCAGAACCAGGCTGAACAGCCCAAGCAGGAGCGCCAGCCAGGCGTTACCCGAGGCCTGCAAGGCCAGCAAGGTGCTGAGCACGCCCTTGGATTCAAACTGAAGCACGGTCTCGCCCAGCACCGGCAGATCAGCACGGAGGCTGATGGAGAGAATCGGCGCACTCAGCCCCACCGCCAAGGCCAGGGCCGAGATCAGCAGCAGCACATAGGCCATCTCCGCCCAACTGCGGCGCAGCCACCATTGGGTCAGGATCAACAGAAATGACAGCAGGAGAAAACCCCAAAGCCGTTGATCAGCCCCTTGGCGATGCTGCTCCTGTGCCGTCTTGAGGCTGTGCCATTGCTCCAATTGCTCGGAATAGCCCGAATACAGCCCGCCCGTGAGGGTTTCCAGCCATTGCTTGCTGCTGCTGTGCAGCCGGTCCTCCGCCCCCAACTGTTCAATCAGCTGCTGCGTCACCCGCTCATAGGCGCGAGCCTCTTGCACCGCCTGCCAGCCCAGCAAGGCCAGCCCCAGCAGGCCTATGCTCAAGAGCAAATAGACAACGACAGGCACTATGTGGGATTTTGTGCGCATGGGCTGGGGTTTCTCAACAATCAGGCTCGGTTGCGGAGGCTGATTCTACCGCCTCCAAGCGACACTGAGGATAAAGCCCTCTTCGCTGATCCCGCTATGCGGCCTGAGCAGCATGGAGGTTGCCAGCCATCAGATAAAAACCGCCAACCAGATCGTCGGCTGATCCGGATCGGTCCAGGCCACTCGATGTCGGCAATGGGCGGGAATCAACAGGTAATCGCCTTCAGCTAACTCCAGCAGATGATTACCATCAGCCAGAGGCTCGGCAAATTCCAGCCGGGCCCGTCCCTTGAGCAACAGCACCCACTCATCCTCTGCCTGGTCGTACCAGAAGCCCTCGGCAGAGCACTGCCCCTGCGAGAGAATGCGCTCGATCCGGCAATCAGGCCTGCTCAATAGCGACTCAAACTGCTCCGCTTGGCTGGCATCGGGGAGCGATTGGAAGACATTGGCCTTGTGCAGCTTGTTCATGCCGGCGGCTGGATTCTGGAACATCTCGGGTTTCTGCCTTCAAAAAATCGCATTCGGTTCAGCTCAAGCGGTGACGGTAAGGAAGCCGTGCTGCTTGCGCATCTTCATCCAGCGTGGCGGATTACGCGCTATGCTCAGGGCGGCGTAGTCGACAGTGGCGTCCCGGTAACCCTCGCCAGCTGAGATTGGCTTGGCGCACACCCAGAGCGGCGACACAAGGATACAAGGGTTTGAGTTCCACGCTATCTCTCCCAAGTGTAAACTGTTACTAGGGAGACAGCGGATGTGCCCCTTGTAATGCTCTGGGCCGCTACGCGCCCCGACCTTATTAATTGCGCTCTATGAGGAGGTAGGACGAAACCTGGAGCCCGAGTCGAGCAGACTTTCATTTTCTGGGGGGTGGTTCTGCTCGCCCCATGATCGTTAGCAATGAGATTCTTATGGGCACATTTTTTGGCTGGGTCTTGGGCATCATCTGGATGGCGCTCGGTATTGGCGGCATTGGCGAAAACGCCTTGCTATCTGGCGGCCTGGTGTTTTTGCTCGGACTTTCCATGCTGCCGCGGGTGCACAAGAGCATCAGCGCTTTTTTGCAGAAGCATTCGCGCTGGCGCCTGCTGCGTTGGCTGACGACCGGCAACGGCAGCTGGGTGGTGGGTGCCAGCCTGCTTAGCCTGATCATTATCGGCGGTCCCCAGACCCTGGGCGACTGGATTGGCGCCGGGCTGTTCGCGGGGCTGGCGTTCTTTATCTTCAAGTCCATCCGCGACAAGATCGATGAGCTGATCGCCCGCGCCAAGGGGGTGGAAATCGAGCAACCACCGCCGATTCCCGAGCCTGAGCCCCAGGTGGCGGAGACGCCGATGGAGAGCGAGGTGCGCCGCCAGCTGCAGGCGGCACGAGATCAGGACAGCATCCGCCAGCTGGGCCAGCTCAGACGCAAGTTCGATGCCTTTGAAAAGATGCTGGAGCTGAAATTCGAGCAGGAGGAGCTGACCTACCTGCGTTACCGCCAGATCGTCGAGGAGGCCTTCATGGGTTGCATCGACAACCTGCGCCAGATCGGCGAGTCCTGGGCCGGTATTGCCGGCATCGACCCGGTGAGCATAGACGCCCAGCTGGCGAGGAACCCCAGCCCAGAGGTGCGCCAGACCCTGATGCAGCGTCTGGAACTCCTGGCCCAGACCCAGGCCCACATCGACCAGCTGCGTTCCAGCAACGAAATGGCCATGACCCGGCTGGACGAGATCACCATCCAGCTCAGCCGCATCCAGACCAAACGCGGCCACGCCTCGATGGAGTTGAAGGATTCACTCAAGGAACTCAGCAGCCTGTCCCAGGGCACGCAGATGTATGACATCAAGCGCTGAGGCCGGGGCCATAATGGTAGCGGCAGGCGATTACCGTTACATGGGTGTCAGAAACCGCATAGACCAGCCTGTTGGCTTCATCTATTCGGCGAGACCAAAAGCCAGACAGGTTTTCTTTCAGAGGCTCAGGCTTGCCGATGCCAGTAAAGGGTTCGCGTAATATCTCGCCAAGCAGCTTGTTGATTCGCTTCAGCGTTTTCTTGTCCTGGCTTTGCCAGTGCAGATAATCGCCCCATGCCGCCTGCGTCCAGGCCAGCTGCCTATTCATCCAGCATCGGTCTCTCTACAACCTCAGCATTGCGATACTGCTCGATAGATTGCCTCAGGTGCTCGGCATTGGCCGGCGAACCCAGCAAATGCAGCGTCTCTATCAG
>JADGBD010000033.1:0-7430 GCA_015231665.1 Gammaproteobacteria bacterium | reverse complement strand
GCCTCAGGTGCTCGGCATTGGCCGGCGAACCCAGCAAATGCAGCGTCTCTATCAGGCTGTTGTAGTAATCCAAGGACATCAACACCGCATCCTCGCGGTCCTTGCGATGAATGAGCGTGCAGTCGGCATCATCAGCCACCTGATCCAACAGACCAGCAAGGCCCTTTTTCGCCTCGGTAAAGGACACAACGCGCATGCGCACCTCAATCGGTAAAGTGGCAATAAATTCGAGGGGCAAATCTAACACCTAGCCCCTAGCCCTTCAATCCGGGCCTCAAAGCGGGCGAGCCGCCCGCGCTCCCACCCCTATCCCGCCAAATACTTAGCCACATCCACCTCGTCGAGCTGTTCCGGCAGCAGGGTGGCGCGGGCGTAGTCGAGATAGACGCCGCTGCGCAGGAAGAGCTTGAACACCTCGGCGTCGATGTGCTGATCCTTGACCATGAAGCCCATGATCTTGATCGCCTCGGACAGGGTCTTGGCCTTTTTGTAGGGCCGATCCGAGGCGGTGAGGGCCTCGAAGACGTCGGCCAGGGCCATGATCCGGGCCGGGATCGACAGCTCGGCGGCGGTGAGCTTGCGTGGGTAGCCGGTGCCGATGAGGGTTTCGTGGTGGGTGCCGGCGTATTCGGGGATGCGCTTGAGCTGTTCGGGGAATGGCAGCTGTTCGAGCATGTGGATGGTCTGGATCACATGGTCGTTGATCTTGAAACGATCCTCGGCGGTGAGGGTGCCGCGGCGGATGCTGAGGTTGTAGAGCTCGCCACGATTGTAGAGGTACTCGGGCACCTCGAGCTTGAAGCCCTCGGCGGCATAGACCTCGGGGTTGAAGCCATAGCGCGGCACCAAATGTTCCGGCCGGTCGCTGAGCAGCGTCTCGGTCACCGGCAGATTCTCCGGCGGGCGGTCCTGGAACAGCTGCAGCTCAAGATCCGACAGGCCGAGGCGGTCATCGAAATAGCGCAGCCAAGTGCGCTGGGCGATGCGCTGCAGGCGCTCGATCTTGTCGTCGCTCATGAACTCGCCGCCGATGTTGCACTCGGCAATAAAGGCGAAATCGTCCTGCAGCTGCTGCTGTTCCGCCACCAGCCAGTCGTTGAGGGCCTGGATGTCCTCACCCTTGCGCTGGCGCTCGAGGCATTCCAGCTCCAGATCGCGCCAGAGCACCTCGAAGCGCATGCGGATTTCGTGGATGCGGTTGGTGATGGTTTCCAGCTTGGTGGCCTTGTCCACCACATACTCCGGCGTGGTGACCTTGCCGCAGTCGTGCAACAAGGCACCCATGCGGAATTCGCGCCACTCGTCATCGCTGGTCAGGGCGAAGTCGGCAAAGATGCCTTCCGGGCAGCGGGTGGCGGCGCGGGCCAGCTGCTCAGCAATCTCCGGCACCCGGTTGCAGTGACCGCCGGTATAGGGGGATTTGGCGTCGATGGCGTTGACGATCAGCTTGATGAAGGACTCCATCAGCTCTTCCTGCGCCTTCTCGTAGGCCTTGATGCTCCCTGCCATGTCGATCAGCGAGTTGGACAGGCTGGCGAATTCGCGGATGTTGGTCTTCACCAGCGCCACCTCAGTGTAGCGCCGCTCACTGATTTTATGGTTCTCCACCATCAGGTCACGAATCGGCCGGAGAATGCGCCGGGTGATGAAAAACACCCCTGGGATCACCAGCAGAATCGCCAGCGAACCCACCAATAGGGAGATATGCACCTTGTCTAGGAAGGGATCGAGCATCGCCTTGGCGGGAACGCTCATGCCAATCTGCAGGCCACCGTCGGTACCGACACTGGTCAGCGGCGCGCTGTAGCCAAAATAATCCTGCTCCATGACCCGGAAGCTGATCAGGCCGCTGGCCTTGTCGCCGACATGGCGCATCATCGGTGGTGGCACCTGATCCAGCGCCAGCTCTTCACAATTGCCGGCGTTGCTGCAGCCGCTCTCGGCCCAGCGCTTCCACAGCCATTGCTTTTCCGCCTCGGTGAGCGAGGCCAGGCCCTTGTTGAGAATCCCCTGCAGGGTCTCAAGCCCAGGCTGGAGGAGGAAATACAGCTGCCAGTCCGCCGGGCGCATATCCTCCAGCACCGGCCCCAGATGCAGTCGCGCCAGACTGAACTTGCCGGTGTAATAGCGCAGGGACAGCTCGGAGTCGATCAGGGCATCTGCCCTGCCCCCGGCCACCGCCTGATAGACCTCCACCATCTGATTCAGCTCAAGCACCTGCACCTGGGGATAGCGCGCCTGCATGATGCCCTTCAGGCGACTGCCCTTGGGCAGGGCCAGGGTCTTGCCCGCCAGCGCCTCCAGGGACGCCAGCTGGGCGTCTTTGCGGCTGATCAGGTACGGCTTGGTATCCACCACCAGGTCCGAGAAGATGCCGGCGGAAGCCCTCTCCGGGTTCTTGCTGACGGCGTTGAGCAGGTCAATCTTTTCGTCGAAGAACAGCTGTTCCAGGGTCCAATCGCTGAGGCCGTTGAGGTACTGCACGCGCATCCCCGCCTTGCGCGCGATCAGATCCAGCAGATCCACCGCATAGCCGCGGGGATTGCCGCGGGAGGCGTAATCCAGAGGCGGACGATTGAGGCTGTTGGCCACGCGCATCTGCGGCCGCTCGGCGATGAAGGCCTTTTCTGCATCGGTCAACGCCAGGGGCTCCACCTCCCGCAACTCCTGCTTGCTCGCAGCGGCCAGTTCCATCGGGCTGGAAGAGGCATATTTCTCGCCGTGGCGATTGAACAGGAACACCGCACTGCCCTCGGCAAAGCGTTGTTCGGCGAGGAAGGCATTGAGATTGGTGGTGGTAATGTCCATCGCCAGCACGCCCTTGCCACTCTCCAGGGTCTTGGCGAAGGTTACCCCGGGGGCCTTGATCATGCTGAACAGGTAGGGCTCGGTGCGCACCACCTCTTTTGCCGCTTTGGCCAGGGCATACCAGGGGCGAGTGCGCGGGTCGTACTCGCTGGCCTCGCTGCGGCTATCGAGCAGACGCAGATTTTCATCGAGAAACTCCAGATGACGGCTGCGCTTGCCGTCGAAATTACCGATCTTGATCACCGTCCAGCGCACCTCTGCTGCGGCCTTGAAGTACTCATGCAGACCCCGCTCCCGCTGCATGTCGATCAGTTCGTAGAAATCGCCGTTGTCCTTGCCCACATAAACGGCATAGAGGTTGGGATTGTCTTCCAGTATCTGGGCAAACAAGCGCAGCCCCTCATGGCCCGCACCTGGCGCTATATGGTCTTCCATGCGCTTGTCCAGGGCTATCAGATCGAGGGTCATCTTGAGTTGGCGGTCTCGTTCAGCAATAAAAACGCTGAGCTTCTCACCCACCTGAGTGAAGGTGCGATCCGCCGCGGCATAGGCCAGGTCGTAACTGAACTTGTACTGCAGACTCAGAATCAGGCCTGAGCTGAAGGCGACCGCGAGGATGAAATAGGTCAGTAGATTGACCCGAATGGTGACCGATTTGAACATGCTGCAATCCTCTATCCCTTTGACGAGCCCTAAGCAAGGCCTAATGGCGAAAATAAACCGGTGGATTGTAAGCCATTAGCCAGATAGCGACTACTTCCCCAAGGGGAAGATTTTTGGCAAGGCCATCCGGGAGCCCCGGGCGACAGCAGCCCTCGCTGCCAATCTGTTCTGCAGACCCTGAACAATCTTCAGTTGACGCCGTTTAATTCAGGCCTATAATCCTTTTTAAACATAATTTTAAAAAGATTATCTGATGTAGTTTATTCTTTAGATGATCTAACCTCCATCTCAACCAAACTGCGGAGACAGATTCGAGTGCACCCCAAACCCGGCTCACCCCCAGCCTTCCCGCTGAGCTGATTGCCATGCAGCTTGGTCTGGGTGCCTGCAAAATCCACTCGCTGCTGAGTGCCAAACGCATCGGCCTGATTTCCTGCGGTCTGGTTCTGAGCATGGCGCTGGGCCTGACGGGTTGTGCCAGCAGCCGCGACCGCCACGATGTGCCCGGTGTGCCCCTGCCGCAACAGTATCCCGCGGCAAAAACGCTCAAGCACGCGCCCCAGTCCGGCCCCTTCAGCGAGGAGCAGCTGGCGCGCTGGTGGACCCTGCTACGCAGCCAAAAGCTGGACGAACTGGTGGACCTGGCCCTGAGCAACAACGCTGACCTGCGCATCGCCGCCCAGCGGGTGGTGCAGGCCTCGGCGCGCACGGCGCAGAAAAATGCCGATCGCGTCCCCCGGGTCACCGCCCCATTCGAGTTCCGCGCCGAGGCCCCCAGCAGCATAGGCTCGGTGGAAAAGGGCGAGAAAATCCCCCGCCGCGCCACCTACGCCGCTTCCCTGCGCGGCGACTGGCGACCGGATATCTGGGGCGAGTTCCTCTCCGCTTACCGCTCCAGCGATTTCCAGCTCTGGAGCGCCCTGTTCGATTACGACTGGACCCGCCAGCAACTGATTGCCGATCTGGTCAATGCCTACATCGAATACCTCTCCCTCAACGATCAGATGCGCACCGCCCGGGAGACCGAGGGGCTGATCTCCAACGTGCTGGTGATGCTGCAGCAGCGTCTGGACAAGGGCGATGCCACCGCCCTCGATCTGGAACGGCAGAAGGCCGCGGTCTATTCCACCCAGACCCTCACCCCCACGATCAAGCTGGAGCAGCAACGGGTAAAAAGCCGCATCGCCCGGCTCACCGGCACCCTCACCGAGCAGATCAACCTTGGCAACCAGGGCTTGCGCAGCCTGTCGTTCAAGGCCTACCAGCCCAAGCTACCCTCCAGCCTGCTGCTGTATCGGGCCGATGTGCGCGCCATCGAGGCCCTGCTGCTGGGTGCCGATGCCAATATCGATGTCGCCCGGGCGCAAATGTTGCCGGTGTTCGACATCACCGCCCAGGTGGGCTACGGCGGTCTCAAGCTGGAAGAGTTGTTTCAGCCGCACACCCTGTTCTGGAAATTCATCGCCAGCTCCACCGCCACCATCTTCGACCGCGGCCGGCGCAAGCAGCAGGTCAAGCTGGCCGAATCCCAATACGAGGAACTGCTGGAAGACTATTACCGCAGCCTCTATGACGCCGTGCTGGAAGTGGAAACCGCCATCGCCAGCATCGAGCACACATCGGAAAAGACCCGCAAGCAGCGCCAGGCCGCCGCCGCCGCGCGCCAAGCCTGGGACTACAGCATGGAGATCTACGGCAAGAGCCAGATCGACTACTTCAGCCTGCTGGATAACGGCCGCACCCTGCAGCGCCATCTGCTGGATGCCATCCGCTACAATCAGGAGCGCCATCTGGGGCTGGTCAGCCTGTATCGCGCCATCGGTGCCGGCACCCCACCGCGCCTGCCCCTGCCGGGCGAGGGCGCGCGTCCCGAGGCGCAGCGCCAGGCCACATCACTGCCGGATCAGCACCCCGAATTCTGGCAGGGCTACAGCGCCAAGGCCGACGGCAGCAAGCAGGAGCAGGATAGCGATGACGGCAACTGGCTGCTGAGCCTCTCCGGCCTGCACAGCCGCGACAGCGCCGAGGCCAGCTGGCGCACCATCGGCCGCAAGCTGGGCAAGGGCGCCGAGGGGCGTGCCCTGCTCGCCCAGCTGGAGCACACCAGCCACGACCAGGACGGACGTCAGATTCACTGGTACGGCCTGAGTATCGAGGGCTTCAACAGCCAGGATGAGGCCCAGGCGCTGTGCCAGGAGCTGGGCAAAATCAACCTGCGCTGCAACCCGCTGCAGCGGCAAAAGCCGACCGAATACGCCGCGCGCATGCCCTGGAAGCCAGGCAAACGATGAGATCAGCCGCAGACCTGGCGGAGCCAAGCAGCGCGGATGCCCCCCTGACCCCGCGCCAGCAGGAGATACTGCGCCTGCTCACCGCCGGCGCCGCCAACAAGGAAATCGCCGAGCGCCTGGGCATCAGCCTGGGCACGGTGAAACAACACCTCGCCAGCCTCTACAAACGCATGAACGTGCGCAACCGCGCCATGGCCGTCTCCAAGGGCATGGGCCAAGCAGACAGCAGCCCGCCACAGATCGGCATCACCCGCCGCCCCTGCGCCGCCATGAGCCTCTGCCTGAGCCCGGATTGCGCCGAGGCCGATGCCCGCTACCTGCAGCGCTGTCTGGCCGGGCTGGCGTTTGACGGCAAGGCGATCTTTCTCGCCCGCGACCGCCAGGGCGGCGATCTGGTGTTTGGCGTGCGTCACCGCGCCGAGAACCTGATGGCCGGCCTGCTCCAGATCGGCCTGCTGCTGCAGCTGGAACTGCAGGCGCAACCGCAGATTCTGCCCCAGCTGAGCCTGTCCCTGACGGTGGGCCTGGCCCTGGTGACCCGCCAGCGCTTCGGCGGCGAGGTCAGCGACGATCTGGTGGCCAGCTCGGTGGTCGCCGAGGCCCGCCAGCTCTGCGCCGAGACCCCGCCGGGGCAGCTGCGCCTGAGCCAGCACGCCATCGGCGTACTCCAGGCCGAGGGCCTCGGCGCCAGCTGCCGGGGCGTGGCGCAGATGCCACTGAACGAGCTGACCTGTCTGTTTCGTCCTGCTCTCGCTGACCTGCCGCCCCTGTTCGGGCGTGAAGCCGAATGGCAGCAGATCAGCCGCCAACTGCAGCAATCCCAGGCCCAGCTGCTGGTACTGGAGGGCGAGACCGGCATGGGCAAGAGCCGGCTGTGCCAGCAGCTTATCCAGCAGATGCCGGCCGATGCGCAACTGTTCTGGCTGCAGGCCCTGCCCATAGCCTGCGCCTATCCCCTGCTCGATCTGCGCCGACAGTGCCTGCTGGATCGACAGGCTCTGCTGCAGCAGCTGGATCAGATCGATAGCGCCCAGGCCGGGCTGCTGATCATCGACGATTTCCATCTCTTGCCCAGCGAGGTGCGACAGGCGATACTGCCCCGCTTTGGCGCCACCGGTCGGCTGCATTGGCTGCTCGCGGGCCGGCGCATCGAGCTTGAAACGGCCGATCTGCGCCTGCGTTTGCCGCGCTTGGACGATGCCGCCATCGCCCGCTTGATCCAAACCATTCGGGGTGAGCCGCGGGCCGATCTGACCGCCGAATCCGCCGGCATTCCCCTGTTCGCCCGCGAACTGGCCCGGCACGGAGACGCGGAGCTGCCGCTGTCGCTGCTGATGATGATCACCGAACGCCTGGACGGCCTGCGCCTGGACTGGAAGCTGCTCTATCTGCTGTCTCAGGGCAGCAAGGCGATGCAGATCGGCAACCTCGCCCAGGCCATGGGTGAGCGCCCGGAGCAGGTACAACAAGCGGTGCATCTGGCGGTGAAGAGCGGTGCCCTCAGCCTGCACGGCCAGGGCGAAGAGGCCTGGGTGGCCTTCCACCACCCCCTGGTGCGGCGCGTGGTGGAACAATTGGGGATGGATTGGAATGCGGAGCCGAATGGATAGCAGCTGGCGTTGGCCTGGCCCGGCGATGCAGCAAATGGATCGCAAAGGACGCAAAGAA
>JADGBD010000378.1 GCA_015231665.1 Gammaproteobacteria bacterium | reverse complement strand
CTGCGGGATGAGGCAGTGCATGATCAAATTTCAGATTGGCCTGCTGGTCATCAAATAAGGCTGGAATATGAGGGCCCAGATTTTTCAGTTTCAGTCATAGACGCAAGTGGAAATCCTGTATCAAGTCCAAATATTCTAACTCATTCGAAGGGAATTCCACTAAGTACAACTACACTATCATTAGATTACGATCCAACCACTGATAGCGGTAAAGAGCTTGTAATTCAAACGAGTATTGGTGAGATGCGTTTCACCATGAAAGGTACGCCGGTTGATCAGTCTGCTTTAGGTACAGGGCTGACAGAAGGTGATTACTTCAATATTCGCCTCAACCTGGACGCTCAAGGCAAAGCCCCAGTAGCGGATAACCGCAATGCCGTGGTCATGGCGGAGATGTATAACGATTCGCGCATGCTCAATGGCAATGCGGGTTTTGCCGACACCTTCTCGCGCATTGTTTCCCTGGTGGGCACCAAGACCCGTCAGGCGGAGATTGCCTATACCGCTCAGGAGGGTCTGCTGGATCAGGCCCGCGCTGCCCATGCCCGGGTGTCTGGGGTCAATCTGGATGAAGAGGCGGCCAATCTGCTGCGCTATCAGCAGGCCTATCAGGCGGCGGCGCAGACCATCACCACGGCACGCAGTCTGTTCGATACCCTGATCGGCGCAGTGAGGTAATCGGTCATGAGGCTGGGCACATTTTATTTCAACGACCGCATCACCAACGACATGCTCAAGGCCCAGGCGGAGATGGCGGACGCCCAGTTGCGCCTGTCTACCGGCCGGCGCATCGTCAACCCCTCGGATGACCCCTCCGGCGCCAAGGCGGTGCTGGATACGGAGAAGTTTCTCGCCACCACGGCCCAGTATCAGGAGAACATCCAGCAGATCAAACCGCGCCTGGAGTTGGAAGAAACCGTGCTGGCCAATGCCATAGAGATCATGCAGCGGGCGCGGGAGATGTCCATCCAGGGCGCTACCGGGGTCTACACGGTGCAGGACCGCAGCTTCATTGCCGATGAGATCGACCAATTGCTCGATCAAATGCTGAGCCTGGCCGGGACCAAGGATGCCAATGACGAATACCTGTTTTCCGGTTACAACCGCAAGCAGGAGCCCGTGTTGACCAACTTTCCCAAGCCGCCAACCTTGGAGGCCGATGGTAGCCTGCCGCTGAATCTCTTCACCTATGCGGGTGATCAGGGCGATCGCAAGGTGCCCATTGCCGCCAACCGGCAGGTGGCGGATACGGACAATGGTTATGACACCTTTTTTCGTGTGCCGGATGTCAACGGCGGCAGAACAGATGTGTTCAGCACCCTCTACGATCTGTCGGCAACCCTGAGGGTGGATACCACAGACCCAGCCCTTGCCTTTGAGCCCGATTACCAGCGGGTGTTGAAGAATATTGAAAGCGCCATGGATCACATGATGGCCATCCGCGCCAAGGCGGGCGCCCGTGCCGCTACGGTGGACCAACAAGAGAGCGCCAACGCCGATTTCATCCTCAACTTTGAAAGCCAGCTATCCAACATCCGCGATCTGGACTATGCCGAGGCCATCACCAAGCTCAACCGCGACACCACTGCCCTGCAGGCGGCGCAGAATTCCTACGTCAAGATCCAGGGCATCAACCTGTTCAATTACCTCTGAGCCGGGCTCGCCTGCTTCGGCGTTACGCCCGAGCAAAACAAAACCAAAGGCCGACTCAGAGTCGGCCTTGGTGTTTAGCGGGCCTAGCGCTATCTGTGGGCGATGCGCCACTCACTCTGGATGCGGATGAAATCACCCGGATGCCGGCGGGTCTGGGTCCAGTGACTTTTGCCCTTGTAACGGTACTTCACCTGGTAGCCCACCAAGCGTTCTTCTTCACGGTAGCGGGGTGTGTTGCAGGCAGACTGACCGTGGCGCAGGGGCTTGCTCAGGGTTGCGCGGGAGATTGCAACGCGGTTGTGGGCCAGCTTGTCGCGCTGGTACTGGCCGTGCTGATGCTGGCGATGCTGATTGGCAGGGCCGCAGCCCGGGCTGCGTACCGGTGTCAAGACGCTGACGTAAATGGGTTTGACCCGCAGCACCCGAGCCTGGTCATGGCCGCCGTGGCGCTGGCTGGCTGAGTGGTCGTGGCGGGGGCCGGCCAGGGCGCTTTGGCTGGTCAGGCTGAGGAGGCTGAGGACGGCCAGGCCGCCGAGTAGTTTGCTCTGTTTCATCTGTGCTCTTCTCGTTTGAGTGTAGGGGAAGGTGGCGGAATGAAGTCTCATTCCTTGCCCCAGAGCATAGGTGGGCAGGGCTTAACCCCAACTTAACCCAAACTGAATCCCAGCTGAATCAGCGGGAAAATTCAGCGCGGGTAAAGCAGCAGCGAGCGGCTGACCTCGCGCCAATCGGCCTCGTCGGCGGCGGCGAGCTGGTCGAGATCGCCGGGTTTGGCCTCGGTGTCATCCACCCATTGGCG
>JADGBD010000032.1 GCA_015231665.1 Gammaproteobacteria bacterium | reverse complement strand
TCCGGGCGCAGCCAGGGCAGCACGCCCTTCTTGCGGATGTCGGTGTGGCGCTCCACCAGGCGGTGGGCGTACTGGATGGCGGCGGGCATCAGCGCCTCGGTCTCGTTGGTGGCGTAGCCGAACATCAGGCCCTGATCGCCGGCGCCCTGTTCCTCCGGGCTCTTGCGGTCCACGCCCATGGCGATGTCAACCGACTGCTTGCCGATGGCGTTGAGCACGGCGCAGGTGGCGCCGTCGAAGCCGACGTCCGAACTGTTGTAGCCGATGCCGAGAATCACCTTGCGCACGATCTCTTCCAGATCGACCCAGGCACTGGTGGTGATCTCACCGGCGATGATGGCGACGCCGGTCTTGACCAGGGTCTCGCAGGCGACACGAGCATAGCGGTCCTGCTCCAGGATGGCATCCAGCACGGCATCGGAAATCTGGTCGGCCATCTTGTCGGGATGCCCTTCGGAGACGGATTCGGAGGTGAAGATAAAGTCTTTGGCCATTGGCGTTGCTCAGTCCATGGTTGAAAAAGGTCGGCCATTCTAATACGGTGAGCCACCAATTTCACCCCGATAGCATCAGGTGATCCTGCGGCTGTCGGTAACCCAATCTCTCTGCCAATCATTCTGTTCGAGGTGACGCCATGGTTTCCCTACAACCCCCCGTCTGCGATTTCGGCCTGCCGGCCATTGACTTCGACCTGCCCGGCATCGATGGGCGCAACTGGAGCCTGGAGCAATGCCGCGGCGAGCGCGGCCTGCTGGTGATGTTCATCTGCAACCACTGCCCCTATGTCAAATCCATCCGCGAGCGCATTGTCCGCGACACCCGCGAGTTGCTCGAGCATGGCATCAAGTCCGTCGCCATCATGTCCAACGACCCCAGCGACTACCCCGAAGACAGCTTCGACAACATGAAAAAAATCGCCGCGGAGTTCAACTTCCCCTTCCCCTACCTGATCGACGAGAGCCAGGCCATCGCCAAGGCCTATGGCGCCGTCTGCACGCCGGATTTCTTCGGCTACAACGCCGACCTGCAACTCCAGTACCGCGGTCGCCTGGATGAAAGCCGCAAGGAAACTGCCCCCGAGGGCGTGCGCCGGGATCTGTTCGAGGCGATGAAGCAAGTGGCCGCCAGCGGCCAGGGCCCGGTGGAACAGATTCCCAGCATGGGCTGCTCGATCAAATGGAAGGACTGAACCTAGCCCACTGAAGCAAGATTAACGAAATAGGACGCAGCCGACTGCATGGACGCAGCAGGTGCAACGAAGCAGGATGCCAGAGTCGAGAAGCGCAATGATCGCAGAAAATTAACGATCATCTGGCGAGCCTTATCAGCCCCAGAGTCTTCGCCCTGATCGCTCCCACACCACCCTCTGCGCTTCTTGGCGATCTCTGCGTCCTTAGATTTGTGCCATTTTGTTCAGCCGAATGCATCTCTGACAGCTTCCGCTAAGTCTTTGTGTGCAGCGCACAATTTGACCAACTAACCAAATACAAATCAGATGATTGCTGCATCAACTTGATAAACAGAGAAAAAGCTTTGGCTTTGCTTTTATCGCCCGATTCCCCGATTGAGGCCTTTCGCCGGTTGCTCAAAGCCACTTCATGGGTGAGAATGGCGGCCCCTCAGGTCTCGGCCATGAGACCAAGGACCCCGCAAATTTGTCACTGAATTCCCGGCCCGGCGCGCCTTGCCGTTGGGTCTGGCCAGAATCCCAGGGATGAATGGCCCAAATTTTTAGAACTTTTACATTAGGGGAGACAACTTATGTCCTCACGCAAAGAGCTAGCAAATGCCATTCGTGCGCTCAGCATGGATGCCGTGCAGAAGGCGAATTCCGGCCATCCCGGCGCGCCCATGGGCATGGCAGACATCGCCGAGGTGCTGTGGAACGGCCACATGAAGCACAACCCGGCCAACCCCAAGTGGGCCGACCGTGACCGCTTCATCCTCCCCAATGGCCACGTCTCTATGCTGATCTACTCCCTGCTGCACCTGACCGGCTACGACCTGAGCATGGACGATCTGAAGAACTTCCGTCAGCTCCACTCGCGCACCCCCGGTCACCCGGAATACGGCTACGCCCCCGGTATCGAGACCACCACCGGCCCGCTGGGTCAGGGCATCACCAACGGCGTCGGCATGGCCCTGGCAGAAAAGATCCTGGCCCATCAGTTCAACCGTCCCGGCCATGAAATCGTCGATCATCACACCTATGTCTTCCTCGGCGACGGCTGCATGATGGAAGGCATCTCCCACGAGTCCTGCTCCTTCGCCGGCACCCTGGGCCTGGGCAAGCTGATCGCCTTCTGGGACGACAACGGCATCACCATCGACGGTGAGGTGGACGGCTGGTTCACCGACAACACCCCGGCCCGCTTCGAGGCCTACGGCTGGCAGGTGATCCGTGGCGTGGACGGCCATGACGCCGCCGCCATCGATGCCGCCATTGCCCAAGCCAAGGCCGAAACCGGCAAGCCCAGCTTGGTCTGCTGCGAGACCGTGATCGGCTACGGCTCGCCCAACATGGCCGGCAGCCACGACTGCCACGGCGCTCCCCTGGGCAACGATGAAATCAAGCTGACCCGCGAGAAGCTGGGCTGGGCCCATGAGCCCTTCGTCATCCCCGCCGAGGTCTATGCCGGTTGGGACGCCAAGGCCAAGGGCGCTACCGCGGAAAAGGGCTGGAACGACAAGTTCGCCGCCTACGCCGCCGCCCACCCCGATCTGGCCGCCGAGTTCAAGCGCCGCATGGCCGGTGAACTGCCTGCCGACTGGGCGGAAAAGTCCGCCGCCTTCGTCAAGAGCGTGCAGGAAAAGGCCGAGACCAAGGCCACCCGCGTCCACTCCAAGGGCACCTTGGACGGTTACGCCGCCCTGCTGCCGGAGTTCGTTGGCGGCTCTGCCGACCTGACCCCGTCCAACAACACCTTCAACAGCAGCTCCAAGTACATCAATCCGGGCCACCACAAGGCCATGGATTTCGGCGGTAACTACCTCAGCTACGGTGTCCGCGAGTTCGGCATGTCCGCGATCATGAACGGCATGACCCTGCACGGCGGCGTGCGCCCCTACGGCGCCACCTTCCTGATGTTCTCCGAGTACGCCCGCAACGCCCTGCGCATGGCGGCGCTGATGAAGATCAACCCGATCTTCGTCTACACCCACGACTCCATCGGTCTGGGCGAAGACGGCCCCACCCACCAGCCGGTGGAGCAGATCCCCACCCTGCGCATGATCCCCAACATGAGCAACTGGCGCCCCTGTGACGGCACCGAAACCGCCGTAGCCTGGAAGGCAGCGATCGAGCGCAAGGACGGCCCCAGCTGCCTGATCTTCACCCGCCAGAACCTGACGCCGATGCCGCGCAGCGACGAGCAGCTGGCCAACATCGCCCGTGGCGGCTATGTGCTGCTGGATTGCGACGGCGCCCCGGATGCCATCATCATCGCCACCGGTTCCGAGGTGGAGCTGGCGGTGAAGGCGGCAGAAAGCCTGTCCGGCAAGAAGATCCGCGTGGTCTCCATGCCCAGCACCGATGTGTTCGACGCCCAGGATGCGGCCTACAAGGAAGCCGTCCTGCCCGCCAGCTGCAGCGCCCGCGTGGCGGTGGAAGCCGCGGTCAGCGACGGCTGGTACAAGTACGTCGGCCTCAATGGCAAGGTCATCGGCATCAACCGCTTCGGTGAATCGGCCCCGGCCGGTCAGCTGTTCAAGGAATTCGGCTTCACCGTGGAGAACGTGGTTCAGGCGGTCGAAGCGGTTCTTTAGTGCCAAAATTTGAGGACGCAGAGGCCGCCGACGACTGCACGGACGCAGGAGGTAGGGTGAAGCAGGATGCCCGAGCCGAGTAGCGCAGAGGGCGCAGAGAAAAGGTTTTTTCTCTTGCAAATTCCTCCACAACTCTGCGATCTCCGCGCTGCTTTGCGTCCTCTGCGTGCTTTTTGGTTCCGGCTTTGCCGGGTAAGGTTTGAGACTAAATTCAAGCGGGCATCAGGTTGCGCGACTCCTCGCTCAGCCGCCCACTTTTCCCACTGAAAATCAGGAGAAACTTATGGCTCTTAAAGTCGGTATCAATGGTTTTGGTCGCATCGGCCGCATGGCGTTCCGCGCCATCAGCAAGGATTTCCCCAACATCGAAGTGGTCGGCATCAACGACCTGCTCGACCCCGAATACCTGGCCTACATGCTCAAGTACGACTCCGTACACGGCAATTTCCAGGGCAGCATCGCCGTGGAAGGCAACAACATGATCGTCAACGGCAAGACGATTCGGCTTACCGCCGAGCGTGATCCCGCCAACCTGAAGTGGGACGAAGTGGGTGCCGATCTGGTGATCGAATGCACTGGCTTCTTCCTCACCGAAGAATCCTGCCAGGCCCACATCAAGGCCGGCGCCAAGAAGGTGGTGCAGTCCGCTCCTTCCAAGGACAGCACCCCGATGTTCGTCTATGGCGTCAACCACAAGACCTACGCCGGTCAGGCTGTGGTCTCCGCTGCCTCCTGCACCACCAACTGCCTGGCCCCGGTGGCCAAGGTGCTGCATGACAACTGGGGCATCAAGCGCGGCCTGATGACCACGGTGCACGCTGCCACCGCTACCCAGAAGACCGTTGACGGCCCCTCCAGCAAGGACTGGCGCGGCGGTCGTGGCATCCTGGAAAACATCATTCCGTCCTCCACCGGTGCCGCCAAGGCCGTCGGCGTGGTCCTGCCCGAGTTAAACGGCAAGCTCACCGGCATGGCCTTCCGCGTCCCCACCTCCGATGTCTCCGTGGTTGACCTCACCGTCGAGCTGAACAAGGAAGCGTCCTACAAGGATATCTGCGCCGCGATGAAGGCCGCCTCCCAGACCGGTGACATGGCCGGCGTGCTCGGCTACACCGACGAGAAGGTGGTCTCCACCGATTTCCGCGGCTGCGGCAATCCGTCCATCTTCGACGCCGAGGCCGGCATCGCCCTCGACAGCACCTTCGTCAAGGTGGTGTCCTGGTACGACAACGAGTACGGCTACACCTGCAACATGCTGCGCTTTGTCGAGCATGTAGCGGCTAACTGAGGCTGAGGGCCAGGCCGGGGTTTGTTTTAATCCACCCGCTCCCCCACCCCTCTCCCGCCAGCGGGCGAGGGGAGAACTCCCTCTCCCTGCAGGGGAGAGGGCTGGGGAGAGGGGGGTTAAACAATCCCGGCCACCCAACCACTAGCCACCACAGCCAAGCCGAGCAAAAGCCTTGAGCTCAGGCGGTAGCTATACCCAAGCCTGATCTGAATGCTTTTTTCTTCCATCTGCACCCAAGGAGCGTCCCATGGCGTTTATCAAACTCACCGATCTCGATCTGGCCGGCAAGCGCGTGCTGATTCGCGCTGACCTCAATGTTCCGGTCAAGGACGGCAAGGTCACCTCTGACGCACGCATCACTGCCTCCATGGCCACCATGGAGCACTGCATCAAGGCCGGCGCCAAGGTCATGGTCACCTCTCACCTGGGACGCCCCACTGAGGGCGAGTGGAGCCCGGAAGTCTCCCTGCAACCGGTGGCCGATGACATCAGCCGGCGCCTGGGCAAGGAAGTGCGCCTGATCCGCGACTGGGTCGATGGTGGCTTCGAGGTCGTCGAAGGCGAACTGGTGATTCTGGAAAACTGCCGCATCAACAAGGGCGAGAAGAAGAACCTGGAAGAAACCGCAAAAAAATACGCCACCCTCTGCGATGTCTTTGTCATGGACGCCTTTGGCACCGCCCATCGCGCCGAAGCCTCCACCACCGGCGTTGGCGTCTTCGCCCCGGTGGCCTGCGCCGGCCTGCTGCTGGCGGAAGAACTTGACGCCCTGGGCAAGGCCCTGGCCAACCCGGCTCGGCCCATGGTCGCCATCGTCGGCGGCTCCAAGGTTTCCACCAAACTGACCGTGCTCGAAGCCCTGTCGGAGAAGGTCGATCAGCTGGTGGTCGGCGGCGGCATTGCCAACACCTTCCTCGCCGCTACCGGCAAGAACGTCGGCAAGTCGCTGTGTGAGCACGACCTGATCCCCACCGCCCAGGCCCTGATCGAAAAAATGAAGGCCCGCGGCGCCAACATCCCCATCGCCCAGGACGTGGTCTGCGGCAAGGAATTCGCTGAATCCGCCGAAGCCACCCTGAAAGACGCCAGCGACGTAACCGATGACGACATGATCTTCGACATCGGTCCCCAATCCGCTCAAGAACTGGCCGACATCATCGCCAAGGCCGGCACCATCGTCTGGAACGGCCCGGTGGGTGTGTTCGAGTTCGATCAGTTCGGTGAGGGCACCAAGGCGGTTTCCATGGCCATCGCCAATGCCGATGGCTTCAGCCTGGCCGGTGGTGGTGACACCATTGCCGCAATCCAGAAATACAACATCTACGACAAGGTATCCTACATCTCCACCGCCGGCGGCGCCTTCCTCGAGTACCTCGAAGGCAAGACCCTGCCTGCTGTGGCCATGCTGGAAGCCAAGGCCAAGGGCTAAACTCAGACCATGCTCAGACGCACCAAAATACTCGCCACCCTAGGCCCCGCCACCGAAGACCCCAAGGTGCTGGATGACCTCATCCATGCCGGGGTGGACGTGGTGCGTATCAATCTCTCCCACGGCAATCATGAGGAACACCGCCTCCGCGCCGAGGCCGTGCGCGAGCACGCCCGAGCCTGCGGTCGTGAGGTGGGCCTGCTGGCCGACCTGCAGGGGCCGAAGATCCGTATCGGCCGCTTCAGCCAGGGCAAGGTGATCCTCAACGAGGGCGATCGTTTTACCCTGGATACCCGTTGTCCGCTGGATGAAGGCAACCAGCAGCGGGTCGGCCTGACCTTCACTCGCCTGGTCCAGGATGTCAGACCCGGTGATACCCTGCTGCTGGATGACGGCGCCATCGTCCTCTGGGTGCAGGAAGTCGGTGAAGCCAGCGTGGACTGCAAGGTGGTGGTGGGCGGTGAGCTGTCCAACAACAAGGGCATCAACAAGCAGGGCGGCGGCCTTTCCGCCAGCGCCCTGACCGAGAAAGACAAGGAAGACATCAAGTTTGCCGCCTCGATCGAGGCCGATTACCTCGCCGTCTCCTTTGTTCAGAGCGCCGATGACGTGATCCAGGCGCGCGAATTGCTGCGCGCCGCCGGCGGCCAGGGCGGCATTGTCTCCAAGATCGAACGGGCCGAGGCGCTGAAGAACATCGACGCCATCATCGACGCATCGGATGCCATCATGCTCGCCCGCGGCGATCTGGGGGTGGAGATTGGCGATGCCGAGCTGCCTTCGGTGCAAAAGGAGCTGATCAAGCTCGCCCGCTCGAAGAACTGCGTGGTCATCACCGCCACCCAGATGATGCAGTCCATGATCAGCAGCCCCATGCCCACCCGTGCCGAGGTGTTTGACGTGGCCAACGCGGTGATCGACGGCACCGACGCGGTCATGCTCTCCGCCGAAACCGCCGCCGGCAAGTATCCCGCCAAGGCGGTGGAGGCCATGAGCCGGGTCTGCCGCGAGGCAGAAAAGCAGACCGAGGTGCGTACCTCCACCCACCGCATGGATTCGGTGTTTGGCCGCGTCGATGAGGCCATCGCCATGGCCGCCATGTACACCGCCAATCATCTCAACGCCAAGGCCATAGCCGCTCTCACCGAGTCCGGCTCGACGGTGAAATGGATGTCGCGCATCAGCTCCGGCATCCCCATCTATGCCCTCACCCGGCATGTGGCCACCCGGCGCAAGGTCACCCTGTTCCGTGGTGTCTATCCGGTTGGTTTTGATGTTGCGAGCACCGACGCCAACATGGTTAACCAAGAGGTCATAGAAGAATTGCTCCGCCGTGGTACCGTACGCGACAAGGATCTGGTGTTGATCACCAAGGGCGACCGCTCCGGCGTCGAAGGCCAGACCAACATCCTCAAGATTATGCGTGTCGGGGAACACAGTGCTCCCCCGGCAGATTGATGTTTAATAGATAGATCTTTTACCAATCACCAACCCAAGGAGAACCACATGGCTCTGATTTCACTGCGTCAGCTTCTCGATCATGCGGCAGAAAATGGCTACGGTCTGCCCGCCTTCAACGTCAACAACATGGAACAGGTAAAGGCCATCATGGAAGCCGCCGACGCCACCGACTCCCCGGTCATCCTCCAGGGCTCCGCCGGTGCCCGCAAGTACGCCGGTGAGGCCTTCCTGCGCCACCTGATCAACGCCGCCCTGGAAGCCTATCCGCACATCCCTGTGTGCATGCACCAGGACCACGGTGCCAGCCCCGCGGTCTGCGTCAACGCCATCCAGTCCGGCTTCAGCTCGGTGATGATGGACGGCTCCCTGCAGGAAGACGGCAAGACCCCTTCCAGCTACGACTACAACGTCGACGTCAGCCGTCGCGTGGTGGACATGGCCCATGCCTGCGGCGTCTCCGTCGAAGGCGAGCTGGGCTGTCTGGGCTCCCTGGAAACCGGCAAGGCCGGTGAAGAAGACGGCCACGGCGCCGAGGGCGAGCTGGATCACAGCCAGCTGCTCACCGACCCCGATGAAGCCGCTGACTTCGTCAAGAAGACCGGCGTTGATGCCCTGGCTATCGCCATCGGTACCAGCCACGGTGCTTACAAGTTCACCACCCAGCCCACCGGCAAGATCCTGCGCATCGACCGCGTCAAGGAAATCCACGCCCGCATCCCCAGCGTCCACTTGGTTATGCACGGCTCCTCCTCGGTACCCCAGGAGTGGCTGGCGATCATCAACAACTACGGCGGCGACATGGGCCAGACCTACGGCGTGCCGGTAGAAGAAATCGTCGAGGGGATCAAGTCCGGCGTGCGCAAGGTCAACATCGACACCGACCTGCGTATGGCCTCCACCGGCTCGATCCGCAAGCACCTCAACGACAACAAGTCCAACTTCGACCCGCGCAAGTACCTCAAGGTCGCCCAGGACGCCATGCGCGACATCTGCAAGGCCCGCTACGAATCCTTCGGCGCCGCCGGTCAGGCCTCCAAGATCAAGGCCCTGTCCCTGGAAAAGATGGCCGCCCGCTACAAGGCAGGCGAACTGGAACCCAAGGTCAATTAAGACCTCAGCTCAGTAGCTCAAAAAAGGCGCCTCAGGCGCCTTTTTTGTTGCTTCCGCCCACTCGGCTTGGCCGCGCTCCCGGCTTGGCTTTCTCCCCCAGCCCCAGGGCCTTGCGAATGCGCTCAGGCTGAAAGCCGGGGATGATCTGCTTACCCAGCAACAGCACGGGGATACCGCGCAGACCCAGTTGCCGGTATTCGGCGGCGGCGCTGGCAGAGCGCTGGATGTTGCGCTCCTGATAGGGCCGCCCCAGCTGTTGCAGAAACTGCTTGAGCTGCCGGCAGTAGGGGCAGTTATCGCCGGTGTAGATCAGCAGCCGAGGCTGGGGTTTGGCCGGATGACTCATGCACGACCGGTCAGCAAGCGCTCGGCCTCGCGGTATTTGGCCGCGGTCTTGGCGATGATCTCCGCCGGCAGCGGCGGTGGTGGCGGCTGCTTGTTCCAGTCCAGGGTTTCCAGGTAATCGCGGACAAATTGCTTGTCGAAGCTCGGTGGGCTGATGCCGACCTGGTAGCTCTCCAGGGGCCAGAAGCGCGAGGAGTCCGGCGTTAGCACCTCATCGATCAGGTGCAGCTGGCCCTGCGCATCCAGGCCGAACTCGAACTTGGTGTCGGCGATGATGATGCCGCGCTCGCGGGCAAAGGCAGCGCTTTCGCGGTAAATCTGCAGGCTGATGGCGCGCACCTGCTCCGCCAGCTCGGCGCCGAGCAGTTCAACGCTGCGGGCAAAGTCGATGTTCTCATCATGGGCGCCGATGGCCGCCTTGGTCGAAGGGGTGAACAGGGCCTCGGGCAGCTGCTCGGCCATCTGCAGCCCGGCGGGCAGGCGGATGCCACAAACCGCGCCGGTTTTCTGATAGTCTTTCCACCCCGAGCCGATCAAGTAACCCCGTACTATGGCCTCGATGGGCAGGGGCCTGAGCTTGCGCACCACCGTGGCCCGCTCGCCCAGCCGTTGCGCCTGCTCGGCGTTGGGGATCACATCCTGCGGATCGATGCCGCTAAGTTGGTTGGGAATCAGGTTACGGGTACGACCAAACCAGAAATTAGCCACCCGGGTAAGCACCTCGCCCTTGCCCGGCACCGGCTCGGCCATGATCACATCAAAGGCGGAGAGACGATCGGTGGTGACGATCAGCAGATGCTGCTCATCGACATCGTAAATGTCACGCACCTTGCCGCGATGCAGCAACTGCAGGCCGCTGAGGTCGGACTGATAAAGGGCTTGGGTCATGCGCTGCCTTCCGCTTGAAAAAGCGGCATTATAGCCCCGGATATAGCCTATAGCCCCCCAATGGGTGAGAATTTATGCTGGAAAACACGACCACCGATGACTTCATGCTCGCCTTTCGCGGCAGCTTCACCTCGGCCCTGCGCTGGCATCATCTGGATGCGCTCTGGGAGCGGGTCAACACCGACGCCGGTGGCGGCTGGTATCTCTACGCCATAGGCACCGAGCCGCCAACCCAGCCCGCCAGCGCCGAGCAGGTGCAGCGCTTTGTCGCCGAGGTGGATACCCTGCTGCGCCAGGAGCATGAGGAGGACTACTGCGGCATCGTCTATGCCGACGACCTGAGCCAGCCGGCCTTCATCAAGATCTACGATCCCAACAACCTCGGCGTCAGCTGCGGCTTCAGCACCAATCCGCCCCTGCCGGGCTGGATCATGTGCAAGCTCCCGCCGAGCCTGTTGTCGCAGAACACCCTGCTGGCCAAGAGCCGGCAACGCTGGTGGCAAAGGCTCTGGCGCTGAGGTTGATAAGCCTAACGGCAAAGCCAGAAGCGAAGAGGACGCAGAGATCGCGGAGAAGCGCAGAGAACGCAGAGGCTTACTTTTCCTCGCACCTGTAGAACTGCGCTCTCCGCGCTCCTTTTCCTGCTCTGCGTCCTGAATTTACGCCATTATGTTCAGCATTACGCTGGCAAGACACTGACATGCCGAGAAATCTGCGCAAATCTATGCAATCTACGGTTCAACTCCTAATTGTAGACTCAGGCATTAACCAATCAAAACAGTAGGAATTAGCCTTATCCTGTGCTAGTCTGGCATCAACTTGAATTCATAGGGGTAATAGGCCATGAGCCAAGATCAGATTGTGTTGGAAACCACCGATGAGCGGATGAGTTTCACCCGTGCCACCATGCAGGTGCTGGACAACTGGGGCCTGGAGGCAGGGCAGATGCATGCCTTGCTGGCCATGCCGGAGAGCGTGCGCACCCGCGCCTTTAACAGCTTCCGCAATGAGACCCCCTTCCCCAGCGATCCGACGGTGGAAAAGCGCGCCGGCTACGTGCTGCGGATTGCCGAAGCCCTACGCACCTCATTTCCGACCAATCCGACGATGGGTGGCCGCTGGATTCGCCAGGGCCATCGCCGCTTTGGCAACCGCTCACCGCTGTCGGTGATGCTGCAGGGAGAGGATGGCATGGTGGCGATTCTGGCCCAGGTGGATTGCACCTTCGCCTGGGATCAATCCGGCTCCAAGGCCAACTGATCCAGCCAACTGATCGAGCATCCAAAAGCCTTTGCTGGCACCGACAAAAAGCATTGTCTGCCAAGCGGATTTCGACTAGATTGAGCCCCCTTCACCTAGGGAGGTTTGGATGCAAGTCATTATCTGTCACATCCCCAGCAAGACCAGCTTGCGTGACCTGATTCTGTTTGCCGAGTCCGGCATCAAGCCGTTTCTGCCCTTCCTGCCCAAGCCGAAAATTGTTGGCTATGAAATCCTCGAGATCACCGACCCCGCCTCCCAGGAGGAAGAGTTCCATGGACTGGTGAACTTTGCTGGCACCCCGGATGCACAAAAGGCGATCAAGGCACTCAACGGCAAAAAACTCTTTGGCAAGACGGTGGAGGTGCGCCCCTACTTCCACCGCAGCCCCGGCGACCGCCGGGTAAAGCGCCACAACTCAGGGCTGAATCGGCCCGAGGACATGCGCCGCCAGGATCTGGTCATTCGCAAGCGCAGCAAAGACACACCGCAGATCTCCGGCTACAAGCTCAACCGCGAGCACGGCAAGGGCTAGTTTTAAACTAGCCAGCACCGCTTATTTATCGAACAAGGCCTTGTTTTGCGCCTTGGAGCGTGCATCCAGGCGGCTGACCAGCCCCTGCTTGTAGATCTCCTGCAGGTTCTGATCCAGGGTCTGCATCCCCACTGACTGGCCGGTCTGAATCGACGAGTACATCTGCGCCACCTTGTCCTCGCGGATCAGGTTACGGATCGCCGGGGTGCCGATCATGATCTCGTGGGCGGCGATGCGGCCGCCGCCGACTTTCTTCAGCAGGGTCTGGGAGATGACCGCGCGCAGGGATTCCGACAGCATGGAGCGCACCATGCCCTTTTCCGCCGCGGGGAAGACGTCGATGATGCGGTCGATGGTCTTGGCTGCCGAACTGGTGTGCAGGGTGCCGAACACCAGATGGCCGGTTTCCGCAGCGGACAGGGCCAGGCGAATGGTTTCCAGGTCGCGCATTTCCCCCACCAGAATCACGTCCGGGTCCTCACGCAGGGCCGAGCGCAGGGCCTCGTTGAAGCCGAGGGTGTCGCGGTGCACCTCACGCTGGTTGATCAGGCATTTCTTCGATTCGTGGACGAATTCGATGGGGTCCTCGACGGTGAGGATGTGGCCGTACTCGGTCTCGTTCTTGTGATTGACCATCGCCG
>JADGBD010000377.1 GCA_015231665.1 Gammaproteobacteria bacterium | reverse complement strand
AGGCCTTGCGCGAGCAGCAAGGCCTGTTTCTCGGCCTGCGCCAGGAGGACGCCCTGGGGCAACTGCGCCGCTCGGCACTGGAGCTGATGCGCCTGCTCCACGCCTTCCACCCCTGCCTCACCGGGGCGGTACAAAGCGGCCTGGCGGATCGCCACAGCCCCATCGAGCTGCACCTGTTCAGCGACCGCTGCGAAGACCTGCTGCTGTTTCTCGAAGACGCCAAGCTGCATCCCATCAGCAGCCAACGCCGCTATCGCTATGCCGATGGCCGGACCGAGCCGCGTCCCCTGTTTCGCCTCGACAACGGCGAGCAGCAGGCCGAGCTCAGCTGCTTCCCCCTCGCCGAGCGCCACAGCGGCGCACCGCTGGATCGCCTGCAGCAAAGGCCCTTGCGCAGGCTCAGCCTGGGGGCGGCGGAGAGGGAGTTTGATTTATTAGGAGATAGTGATTAGTGACTAGAATTTAGGAGATAGGAATTAGGGGTTAGGATTTAGCGTTGTTACATCTTGAATAGTAGGAAACATCTTACCTCTCCGCGTTCTCTGCGCTTCTCAGCGTCCTCTGCGTCCTGTACCAGCCCAATTCAGGCGCTGAGGGCCTCCTTGTTCGCGTGCCAGGCGAGGAAGGCTTCGGTGGCGTCGCCCATGTAGCGTTGCAGCACCCGCGGGTCGGTAGCGGTTAGATCGACCATGATCAAGCCATCAACCGCGTTGTTGAATTCCCGGTCCACATTGAAGGCGAGCAGGCGGCCGCCGAGCTTGAGGTATTGCTTGAGCAGAATGGGGATGCCCTTGCCATCGGGTTCGAGCTGGGCCACCAGGTCGGAGATGGCGTCCATGTCGGTCAGCGCCGAAGGGGTGGAGCGGCACAGGCGCGCAAGCCATTGCTGGCCGCGAAAGGGACGGCGGGCGCGCACCAGCTTGCCCAACTCCGGGCGTGAATGGCTGGCGAGCAGGTATTCGATGAGCAGTCGCTGGGAGTGATTCTGATAGCTCTGGCTGATGCTCACCGGCCCGAACAGTATCTTGTAGCGGGGATTCTGCGCAATGTAGGCGCCAATGCCCTTCCACAGCAGCATCAGCGGCGAGAAACTGCGCTGATATTCCTCGCGGACAAAGGAGCGGCCCAGTTCGATGGCCGGGTTGATTTGCTGCAACAGGCGGCTGCGGTAGCGGAACAGCGACTGGGAATACAGCCCCTTCTTGCCGTAATGCTGCATGATCCGGTCGGCCTGACCCAGTCGGTAGGCGCCCACCAGCTCCTGCTTGGCGCTGTTCCAGATGAACAGGTGCAGATAGTAGTTATCGTACAGGTCGATATCACAACTGCGCCCGGTGCCCTCGCCCACGGCACGGAAGGTCAGCTCGCGCAGGCGGCCGATCTCACCGAGCAGGCGGGGTCTCTGTGCTGCCTCAGCATAATAGACCTGCATCTCCTTGCCCGGCACCAGGCATTGGCTTGGAGGCAGGGCAACCACCTCGGCAGCGAGGATCTCGGCAGCCACCGGCTCTACCAAGGGCTGACCCTGGGTCTGGCTTGCGGTCGATGCGCCAGCCTCAGAACGGGCCTTGCGGCGCAGCATCTCGCAGCGCAGACGCAGGTGATCGATGAGTTCGGCGGCATCGGCGAAGCCCTTGAGGCGGTTGTGGCCTATGACCTGGCCCACCTGCAGACGCACCTGGCAACCGCGTTTGTTGAGCATCTCCCGCGCCAGCAACAGGGTGCGCAGGCGTGGGTGCAGCAGACCGGAAGCCTGGAACAGCAGGCTGTTGCGACCCTCAATCCCGACCGGCACCACGCTGGCCTGGCTGTGCTGAATCAGGCGACCTATGGCCTTTTGCCAGGGCGGCTCGACCACGCCCATCTGCCTGGGTTCGAAGTGGGCGACCTCACCGGCCGGAAAGACCACCAGGGCACCACCGCCCTGCAACCAGCGCAGGGCCTGACGCATGGGGGCACTGTTGCGCCGGGCGGCACCGCCGCCACCGAAGACATCGACCCCGATGAAACGCTGGCTCAGTTCAGGAATACGCTGCAGCAACCCGTTGGCGAGAATCCGCACATCCGGCCGCCGCTGCGCCATGATCTCCGCCAGGATGACCCCCTCGATGGCACCGAAGGGATGATTGGCCACCACCACCAGGGGTCCGCTCTGGGGAATCTGCTCGGCCCCCAGCACCTGGTAATCGATCTGCAGCAGTTCAAGCACGTAACGAATGAAGCTGGCCTCATCCATTTCCGCCGCGCGGGCATATTCCTGATTGAGCCAAGCCAGGCCGCTGACCCGTTCGGCCAGGCCTTCCAGACCGCGTCTCAGGCGGGCCGATTTGCTGCCATGGTTACTGCTTAGAACACCCTGCAAGCTGAAGGGCATGGGGCTGCGTATGGGCATGATCTGCCTCCTCAAATGAATTGGAGGCAGTCTAGGCAGGGGTAGTTACGCCGGAGTGACTCCGAGGCGACAGT
>JADGBD010000376.1 GCA_015231665.1 Gammaproteobacteria bacterium | reverse complement strand
GATTCTTGAAATCATCTGTCTCAATTGCCCTGATCTGCGCTGCGCTTAGCTGGGGGAAATTTTCCGTCGCCAGCACATTCAGCTGGTCGCTGGAAAGCCACTTGACCTGGTTGGCGGTCAGTGCCTTGAGTTGGTCTGCCTTGAGGGATGCGATGTTATAGGTATTGATTGCCTCGATCTGGCCGGAACTGAGCACCACCAGATCCCGCGTTTCAATAGCGCGAATCTGCGAGCCTTCCAAGGCCGCAATCTGATCCGTACGCATGGCTCTGAAGTCTGCATTTGTTAGATCACGGATTTGATCAGTGGTCAGTGCACTGATCTCCGAAGGACTCAGACTCGTGATTTCCATTCTTAGCTCCCCGCCAAGGCTTATTTCAGAGGTACGACGAAACCGGTCAGCTGGGCCCCGGGTGTGGTGCCAGATAATCGAGCACTCCCCAGGCTGCCAGTTTATGAATTTCTATGTTCTTTAAAAATCAAGCTATTGGAGCTTGATTGACGCTCAACTGCAGGATGCTGCCGACCTGGCAGGTACCATGCACTGTTTCCCCATCAAGGGCCCATTCAGGGGTTCTTCCTCAACTCTAGCGGCCGCGAGCAGACTAACTTTAGCATTTTTTCTACCGGGGGACCGACCATGCCAGCCCTTCGGCGGCTTGTCCACTGTACTTTGGTACTAGGTTGTGACGGATTTCACACTCAATCTCATTACTTAGCGAGAAAGCGCTGGCTGAGCGGAGTCGAAGCCAGCCGCCGCTCGCTTCGACTTCGCTCAGCGAACGGCCCAAGCAGCCAGTGAATCGTTAAGTTGGCGCCATTGATTTCACACTCAGACACAGCCGTCTGGAATTTTTAGCAAGCTTTGCGCCAAATAGCCCTTTTGCGGCCGCAGCTAGTCCAGCTCGCGCCGCATGCGCCAGCGCATGAAGTTGGGTTCCTCGCGGTAGCCCTGGCTGAGGACGTAGTCCAGTACCGAACGGAGGCGGAAGAAGTGGGCGACCGAGTCGACGCGGATGATTTCGCGGCCCTGCTCGTCGAAGAACAGCAGTGAGGGGCTGTAGAAGAGCCCGAGGGAGCGGGCCCAGTCGCGGGCGTTGGTGCGCTGGCCGCTGGGGGTGATGACCGCCTGGCCTGAGGCCATGTCCAGTTGCAGAACGTCGAGTTGCCGGAACATCTGCTGCAGCTGGGGATCGCGCAGGGGCTGGGCGTGGAGGACGTCGCAGGCGTGGCAGTCGCCGCGTTCAAAGAACACCGCCAGCGGCCGCTCGCCGGGCAGGCGGCTGCGATCCAGATTGTGCGGCGGGCTGGCGAAAAAGGGCTCGTCGTTGAGCTCGCCCGGCTCGAAGGTCAGGGTGGCCTCGCCACGCTCGAGGTAGGCGGCGAAGCTTTCTTGCCGATAATGGCCATCGGCCACGTATTCCAGAGCGGCGCGGAACTGGTAGGGCCGGTAGTAGCCGCGCAGCATCAGCGCCTGGCGGCCCTGGGTATCGTAAAAGATCAGCGAGGGGGTGAAGTTGGCGTTTTCGCGCACCGCCAGATCCCGCGCCTTCAGCTCCACCCCGGCCAGATCGGTGACTTCCTCCGAGCCCCAGATGTCGATGGCGACCCAGTCAAAATGCCGACGCGCGTAGCTGACCACATCCGCCAGCCCCAGGTTGTGCTCCAGCAGCATGCGGCAGTAGGGACAGCGGCGCTGGCCAAAATACACCACCAGCCCGCGCTTGCCCGCCGCCTTGGCCTCCGCCAGATCCTCACCCAGATGGAGAAAACTCTGCTTGAACCAAGCGGGATGCTGCAGGGGGCTTTCCAGCGGGGCATCGTTGAAGCTGGAGGCATCATCCAGCTCCTCGGCGGCCAGGGGGCTAGCCAGCAAGCCAGCCAGGAGCGTGGCGAGAAGAAAAAGCCAGGGGTTCAGGTTTCGGCGCATGCTCCCTCCTGATCAAGGGTTTTTTGCAACAGCAGCAGCGCCAGCAGGGAGCGCGCCTCGGTGAAATCGTCACGACCGAGCAGTTCGTCAGCTCGGCGCAGGGACCAGGGTACCACCTCGATGGGCTCGGGTTCATCGCCCGGCAGGCGCTGGGGCCGCAGGTCCCGGGCGAGGATCATGTGGGTGGTGTGCTGCAGATAGCCGGGGGCGATGGTGACCGATTGCAGCGGCTGCAGCCGACCGGCGGCATAGCCGACCTCCTCCTGCAGCTCGCGATTGGCGGCCTCAGCGGCGCTCTCGCCGGCCTCGATATGGCCCTTGGGAAAGGCCAGCTCGTAGCGGTCCATAGCGGCGGCATATTCGCGGATCAACAGCAGGGTATCCGCATCCAGCAGGGGCACCACCAGCACCGCGCCCTGGGGCGAGCCGACAATGCGCTGATAGCGCCGGGCGGCACCATTGGCGAATTCCAGCTCAATCGCCTGAACGCGGAAGATGCCGGTATCGGCAATCATCTCCCGCTGGAGAATCTTCGGGGGCTTGTTCAT
>JADGBD010000031.1 GCA_015231665.1 Gammaproteobacteria bacterium | reverse complement strand
CTCCTACGCATGCATGACCACAGGGATTACCCCGTAGGAGCGACCTTGGTCTCTCAGCCTGGTTCCTGGGGAATGGCGAATACCACCGGCGCTGCCAAGGCGGCGCCTTCCAGCTCGACCTGGCCCTGGTTGAGGCGTAGCCGGTCTTCGGCGAACCAGCGCAGGCATAGGGGATAGATGAAGTGCTCGCGTTTGAGTACCCGGGTGGCCAGGGCATCGGCGCTGTCTTCCGGCAGCACCGCCACCTTGGCCTGCAGGATCACCGGGCCGCCGTCCAGTTCTTCACTGACGAAGTGCACGCTGCAGCCGTGCTCCTGATCACCCGCATCCAGTGCGCGCTGATGGGTGTGCAGGCCTTTGTATTTGGGCAGCAGGGAGGGATGGATGTTGAGCAAGCGGCCGCTGTAGTGGCGGACAAAACCAGCACTGAGGATGCGCATGAAGCCGGCCAGGGCCAGAAGACTCGGTTGGAATTGGTCGATGGCGGCGATCAGGGCCTGATCGTAGCTCTCACGGTCGGGGTACTCGCGGTGATCCAGCACCTGGGTTGCAATCCCCGCCTGGGCGGCGCGCTGCAGGCCGTAGGCATCGGCGCGGTTGCTGATGACGGCGGCGATGCGGTAGGGCGCACCGGCGGCTTGGGCATCTATCAGCGCCTGCAAGTTGCTGCCGCTGCCGGAGATGAGTACGACCACATTGAAGTCAATTGGGTTGCAGCTGATGGACATCAGCCGGCGGCTCCCAGCAGGCGCACCTGCGGCGGCTGACCGCCGTTGGCGCACATCTGGCCGAGGCGATAAACCTGTTCACCGGCCTGGCTCAGCAGGGCTGCGGCCTGATCTGCATGAGCCGCCGGTACTATTACCAGCATGCCGATGCCGCAGTTGAAGGTGCGCAACATTTCCGACTCCACCACATTGCCCTGTTCCTGCAGCAGCTGGAACAGCGCCGGGCGCGGCCAGCTGGTCAGGTCGATCTCCGCATCCAGGCCCTGGGGCAGCACCCGCGGCAGATTCTCCGGCAGGCCGCCGCCGGTGATGTGCGCCAGGGCGTGCACTTCCAGTTGCTCCAGCAGCGCCAGCAGGGGCTTGACGTAGATGCGCGTCGGCGCCAGCAGAGCCGCACCCAGGCTGGTGCTCTCGAAGGCGGCGTTGAGGTCCAGCCCGGCCACCTCGATGATCTTGCGGATCAGGGAGTAGCCGTTGGAATGCGGGCCGGAGGAGGCCAGTCCGAGGATTTGATCCCCTGCCTGCACCCGCTCTGGGCTGAGCAGCCGATCCTTTTCGGCAATGCCCACGGCAAAGCCGGCCAGATCGTAGTCGCCGGCGGCGTACATGCCGGGCATCTCGGCGGTCTCGCCGCCGGTGAGGGCGCAGCCGGCCTGCAGGCAGCCCTCGGCGATGCCGCTGACTACCTGGGTGGCCACCTCCACGTCCAACTTGCCGGTGGCATAGTAGTCGAGGAAAAACAGCGGCTCGGCGCCGGCGACTATGATGTCGTTGACGCACATGGCCACCAGATCGATGCCGATGCTGTCGTGGCGACCCAGCTCCAGAGCCAGCTTGAGCTTGGTGCCGACGCCATCGGTGCCGGACACCAGCACCGGCTGGCGGTAGCGATCCAGCGGCAGCTCGAACAGGGCGCCAAAGCCCCCCAGGCCGCCGAGTACGCCGGGGCGAAAGGTATTTTTGACGATGGGCTTGATGCGTTCGATGAGACTGTTGCCGGCGTCGATATCGACCCCGGCGTCGCGGTAGCTGATGGAGGCGGGTTTCTGGTCCACGGTGTGTCCTGGTTGAGTTGGGCTGGGTTGGCTAAAGTTAAGCTGAATCGGGGGGAAGGCTGGGTATTTTAGACAGGTTATGGTACGCGGGGTAGAATTTCCCCATGAAAAACTCACTCCCCCTGATTTCCGGTCTCGCCCTGCTGTTGTTGCTGATGCAACCTCTGCGTGCGAGTGATCCCTACTTCGTTCAGCTGACCATCGGCGATGACAGCCGCCAAAGCGAGGACGCTGCCTTTGCCGAGGGCATGCGCCTGCTGCTGGGGCGGCTCAGCGGCGACCCCCATCTGTGGCTGCAGCCGCGTTTCGGCGAGATGGTGTTCTCCGCGCCGAGCTTCATCGAGCGCTTCAACTACCGCCCCCTGGCCGGCGAATCCCAGCGGCGCAGCATTCGCCTCTGGTACGAAGCGGAGGCGGTGAACGCGGCCATGCGCCAGCGCGGTTTCGTGCCGATCGTGCAACAGCCCGAAACTCTGGTTTGGCTGCTCAACCAGAACGAGACCGATAGCTGGCTGGTGGCGCCTGATGAGCCGGGCTCGCTGTATCAGTCCCTGCCGGCCCTGGGGCAGGAACGTGGCCTGACCTTGCTCAGCCCGCTGGTCGATCTGCAGGAGCGCAGCGGTTTCGTCGGTCGCGGCAGCGAGGCCGAGGTCAATGCCAGCCTGATCAGCCTGTCCCAGCGCTATGATCCCGGTGCCCTGCTCATCGCCCGCATGCGTCCGGAGATGGGCAGCTGGCTGCTGACCTGGACCCGGATTCATCAGGGCGAGCATCAGCGCTGGCTTGATCAGGGTGCCGATCTGGATCAACTGCTGGCGCGCGGCTTGGATCAGCTGGCCGGCCCCCGCCCCGAGCCCCCGCCACCGCCGAAGAC
Organism: Gammaproteobacteria bacterium; assembly: GCA_015231665.1. GTDB lineage: Bacteria > Pseudomonadota > Gammaproteobacteria > Chromatiales > Chromatiaceae > Magnetovirga. Next base: position 10,228 of record JADGBD010000031.1, on the reverse strand, counting down.
CCAGGAGCTGGAGTTGGCGATTAGCGGTCTGCGCCAGGGTGCTGACAGCCAGCGGCTGCAGGCCTACCTCAAGGGATTGAGCATGGTCCAGGACCTGCAGCCCCTGGGCCAGCAGGACGGCTGGTGGCTGGCGAAGCTGCAGTTGCTGGGCGAACGCGAGGCCCTGCTGCAGACCCTGGGTTTTGGTGGCCTGCTGCAGCAGACCGAGGCGCCGCAGGCGAAGAAACCGGCCAAGCCCAAGGTGCAGGACCCTCTGGCGGATCTCAGCCTGCCCGGGCGGGTTCCCCAGGCCAAGCCGGCAGCCCCGGCGCCGCCCGGTCGCCTGCACTTCCGCCTGCTGCCCTAGCGCATGCTGCAGCCGCGGGATATCCCCAACCTCATCACCCTGCTGCGCATCCTGCTGGTGCTGCCGGTGGTGTATTGCCTGCTGCAGCATGAATTCGCCCTGGCCTTGGGGCTGTTTCTGCTGGCGGGCATTTCCGATGGGGTGGACGGCTTTCTCGCCAAGCATTACCACTGGCAGAGCCGGCTGGGCTCGCTGCTAGATCCCCTGGCAGACAAGCTGCTGCTGGTCTCCAGCACACTGAGTCTGGCCTGGTTGGGCCTGCTGCCCTGGTGGCTGGTGGCGGCGGTACTGCTGCGCGATCTGCTCATCGTCGGCGGTGCCATTTGGTGGAACTTCCACATCAGCCTGCTGGAGGCCGAGCCGACCATCGTCAGCAAGATCAACACCTTTATGCAGATTGTCTTGGTCCTGGCGGTGGTCCTGGCGCAGATCTTCAGCCAGCTGCCGGACGGCACCCTGACGGCGCTGATCTGGGTGACCCTGGCCACCACTCTGACCAGCGGCATGGATTATGTGTGGGAGTGGAGCAAGCGTGCTCGGGAGGCGGTTCATGGCAATCAGCAACAGCGATAGTCGGCGCTGGTTTTACCTCGCCCTGGCCCTGCTCGGCGGCTGGCTGGTGCACCTGCTTTCGCCCATTCTAGCGCCCTTTCTGGTCAGTGCCCTGCTTGCCTACCTGGGCGATCCCCTGTGCGACCGCCTGGAGGAAAAAGGACTGAGCCGTACCCTGGCAGTGACCCTGGTGTTCAGCGGCTTGTTTCTTGGGCTGCTGCTGATGTTGCTGCTGGTGCTGCCCCAGCTGGAGGCTCAGATCAGCTATCTGCTCAAGCAGTTTCCCGGCTATCTGGAATGGCTGCGCAGCCATGTCCTGCCTTGGCTACAGAAGCATCTGGGCTTGACCGGTGCCCTGCAGGACCTGGGCTTTGTGCAGAAACTTCTGGCGGATCACTGGCAGCAGGCCGGCGGCATTTTCAAGGGCGTACTGGCATCGGTCTCCAGCTCGGGCACCGCTTTGTTGGCGATGCTGATGAATCTGGTGCTGATCCCGGTGCTGACCTTCTATCTATTGCGTGATTGGGATCGGCTGGTGATCGGCGTGCGCGTGCTCCTGCCCCGGCGTTACGAACCCACGGCGGTGAAGCTGGCGCGGGAGTCCGACGCCATGCTCGGCGCCTTCATCCGCGGCCAGTTGATGGTCATGCTCGGTCTGGGGGCGATCTACACCACCGGGCTCTGGCTGTTGGGGCTGGAACTGGCTCTGCTCATCGGCATGATCGCCGGGGTGGTCAGCTTTGTGCCCTATCTGGGACTGATTCTCGGCATCCTCATGGCGGGCGTGGCAGCGGTGCTGCAGTTTCACGCCGTCGAGCCCCTGCTGGGGGTGGCGCTGGTGTTTGTCATCGGCCAGGTGGTGGAAGGGGTGGTGCTTACCCCCAAATTCGTCGGCGACCAGATCGGCATGCACCCGGTGGCGGTGATCTTTGCCGTCATGGCTGGCGGCCATCTGTTCGGCTTCTTCGGCGTGCTCCTGGCGCTGCCCGCGGCGGCGGTGGTGATGGTCTGGCTGAGGCACGCGGTGGGCCGCTACAAGCAAAGCCGGCTGTATTGAGTTAAGTGAAATGAGGCGAACCCGCGTCAAGATCTGCGGCATCACCCGCGTCGAGGACGGCTTGGCGGCAGTAGCCGCTGGTGCCGATGCCATCGGCCTGGTGTTCTATCCACCCAGCCCGCGCTGCGTGACTATAGATCAGGCCGCTGCCATTGCTTGTGCCATGCCGGCCTTTGTCAGCGTCACCGCCCTGTTCGTCAATGCCGAGGCGGAGTTCATCCGTGAGGTCCTGGCGCAGGCGCCGATCGATCTGTTGCAGTTCCACGGTCAGGAATGCCCGGAGTACTGCGAAGGCTTCAACCGGCCCTATATCCGCGCCCTGAGCATGCAGCCGGGGCTGGATCTGTTCGAGCAGCAGCGCCGTTTTGCTGCGGCCCGTGGCCTGTTGCTGGACAGCTACAAGCCCGGCGTGCCCGGCGGTACCGGCGAGACCTTCGATTGGCATCTGATCCCCAAGAGCCTGGCGGGCCAGATCATTCTCGCCGGCGGCCTGAGCGCGGAGAACGTCGCCCAGGCCATTGCCGAGGTAAAACCCTACGCAGTGGATGTCAGCGGTGGTGTGGAAGCGGCCAAAGGCATCAAGGATTCTGCTAAGATTGCCCGCTTTATGACCGCCGTGCGAGGTTGATCCAGCCATGACTGAAGGCATCTCTGAAACCATCATCGGTAAATATCCGGATTCCCGAGGCCATTTCGGCCCCTACGGCGGCATCTTCGTCGCCGAGACCCTGATGGCGCCCCTGGACGAATTGCGCCAGGCCTATGAGCGCTATCGGCAGGATCCGGCATTTCTCGCTGAGATCGACAAGGACCTGCAGGACTACGTCGGCCGGCCCTCGCCGATCTATCACGCCGAGCGCTGGAGCAGCGAGCTGGGCGGGGCGCAGCTCTACCTCAAGCGCGAGGACCTCAACCACACCGGCGCTCACAAGGTCAACAACACCATCGGCCAGGCCCTGCTGGCCAAGCGCATGGGCAAGACCCGGATCATCGCCGAGACCGGCGCCGGCCAGCACGGCGTGGCTACGGCTACGGTGGCCGCCCGCCTCGGCTTGGAGTGCGTGGTCTATATGGGCGCGGTGGACGTGGCGCGGCAGGAGGCCAATGTCTATCGGATGAAACTGCTCGGCGCCACCGTGGTGCCGGTGACCTCCGGCTCCAAGACGCTGAAAGATGCTCTGAACGAGGCCATGCGTGACTGGGTGACCAATGTGGACAACACCTTCTACATCATCGGCACCGTCGCCGGGCCCCATCCCTATCCGGCCATGGTGCGGGATTTCCAGACCGTCATCGGCCGCGAGGCACGGGCGCAGATGCTGGCGCGCAACGGCAAGCTGCCCGATGCCCTGGTGGCCTGCGTCGGCGGCGGCTCCAACGCCATTGGCCTGTTCTATCCCTTCCTCGACGATGCCGAGGTGACCATCTACGGCGTCGAGGCGGCCGGTGATGGCCTCGACAGCGGCCACCACGCCGCGCCCCTGTGCGCCGGCCGGCCTGGGGTGCTGCACGGCAATCGCACCTATCTGATGGAAGACCGCGACGGCCAGATCATCGAGACCCACTCGGTCTCTGCCGGTCTCGATTATCCCGGCGTTGGCCCCGAGCACGCCTGGCTCAAGGACAGCGGCCGTGCCAACTACGTAGCCATCACCGATGCCGAGGCCCTGGCCGCCTTCCACAGTCTGACCCGCATTGAGGGCATCATCCCGGCGCTGGAATCCAGCCACGCCCTGGCCTACGCCCAGCAGCTGGCGCCGCGGATGTCGCCGGAACAATCCATCCTGATCAATCTGTCCGGCCGGGGTGACAAGGATATGCACACGGTCGCTGCCCGCGAGGGGCTCAAGCTATGAGTAGACTGGAATCTTGTTTTGCGCAGCTGGCCGAACAGGGGCGCAGTGCCCTGGTGTCCTACATCACCGCCGGCGATCCCCATCCGGATCACAGCCTGGAGCTGATGCGCGCCCTGGTGCGCGGCGGTTCCGATGTCATTGAGCTGGGTGTGCCCTTTTCCGATCCCATGGCCGATGGCCCGGTGATCCAGCGGGCAGTGGAGCGCGCTCTGCGCCACCATGTCTCGTTGCAGGATGTGCTGGCCCTGGTCAAGCGCTTCCGCCAGCAGGACCAAACCACGCCGGTGGTGCTCATGGGCTATCTCAATCCCGTCGAGGTCATGGGCTTTGCTGCCTTTGCCAGCGCCGCGGCAGCCGCCGGGGTGGACGGGGTGCTGACGGTGGACATGCCGCCGGAGGAATCCGAGGGCCTGGTGCCCGCCCTGCGCAGCCAGGGGCTGGACCCGATTTATCTGCTGGCACCCACCAGCGATGCTGGGCGCATCCAACGCATCTGTGCCCAGGCCAGTGGCTTTGTCTATTATGTCTCCATCAAGGGCGTCACCGGCGCAGCCCATCTGGACCTGGAGGGGGTGCGTGCCAAGGTGGCGGAGATCAAGGCCCAGACCGGCCTGCCGGTGGGTGTCGGCTTCGGCATTCGCGATGCCGCCACTGCTGCTGCCATCGCCGGACTGGCGGATGCGGTCATCGTCGGCAGCGCCATCGTCAGCCGCATCGAGCAGCTGGCGGAAGACCCCCAGGCGATGCTGGCGGACGTCGAGAACTTCGTCACCAGCCTGCGCCAGGCGATGGATGGCTCCTTGCCACTGAAATACTAAGCAAAATGGCGAAAATTTCTGGATGCAGGAGGTAGGCCGAAGCAGGATGTCAGAGTTGACAAGCGCAGAGCGCGCAGAGGGTTACTTTTTCCCTCTCGCACAGATAACCTTTTAACTCTGCGATCTCCGCGCTGCTTTGCGCACTCTGCGTCCTTTTTGGTGTCGGTCTTGCCGGGTCAGGTTATCGCTGTTTCCGAGTCCCGTTTTCAAACTAGGGTAAGAATATGAGTTGGTTCGAAAAATTGGTTCCCAGCCGGATCAGCACCAGCAGTTCCGAGAAAAAGGGCGTGCCCGAGGGGCTCTGGGCCAAGTGCCCCAAGTGCGAGGCCATCCTTTACCGCTCCGAGCTGGAGCGCAATCTGGATGTCTGCCCCAAGTGCGGCCACCACAGCCGCATCGGTGCGCGGCGGCGGCTGGATGTGTTTCTCGACGAGGGCAGCGGTGAAGAGCTGGGTGCCGAGCTGGCCCCGGCGGACCCGCTGAAGTTCAAGGACAGCCAGAAGTACAAGGAACGCATCACCCAGGCGCAGAAAAAGACCAGCGAAAAGGACGCACTGATCGTCATGAGCGGCAAGCTCAAGGGACATCGCCTGGTGGCGGCGGCTTTTGAATTCAGCTTCATGGGCGGCTCCATGGGCTCGGTGGTGGGCGAGCGCTTTGTCCGCGGCGTCAATCAGGCTTTGGAGCACAACTGCCCGCTGGTGTGCTTCTCCGCCTCCGGCGGGGCGCGCATGCAGGAGTCCCTGTTCTCCCTGCTGCAGATGGCCAAGACCAGCGCCGCCCTGGGCAAGATGCGCAAGCGCGGTCTGCCCTTTGTCTCGGTGATGACCGACCCCACCATGGGCGGCGTCTCCGCCAGCCTGGCCATGCTTGGTGATGTCAATGTCGCCGAGCCCGATGCCCTGATCGGCTTCGCCGGCCCCAGGGTGATCGAGCAGACCGTGCGTGAGACCCTACCCGAGGGCTTTCAGCGCAGCGAGTTCCTGCTCGACCACGGGGCCATCGACCTGATCATCGACCGCCGCCAGATGCGCGATCGCCTGGCCAACCTGCTGGGCCTGCTCAATCACAGCAGCCGGCTTTGATTGGGACGCAAAGAGCGCAGAGCACGCAGAGGGTTAAATTTTCTGTTTGCTCGAACAACTCTACAACTCTGCAATCTCTGCGCTTCTCAGCGCTTCTCAGCGTACTCTGCGTCCTTTTTTTAAACTTCAGGCGCCGAGGATGTGGTAGCCGGAATCCACATAGAGCACGTCGCCGGTGATGCCCGAGGCCAGGTCGGAGCAGAGGAAGGCGGCGGCGTTGCCCACTTCTTCAATGGTCACGTTGCGGCGCAGCGGCGTCTTGCCTTCGGCCTCTTCCAGCATGCTCTTGAAGTTCTTGATCCCTGAGGCGGCCAGGGTGCGGATGGGGCCGGCGGATACGGCGTTGACGCGGATGCCTTTGGGGCCGAGGCTGTCGGCCAGGTAGCGCACCGTTGCCTCCAGGCTGGCCTTGGCCACGCCCATGACGTTGTAGTTGGGCACCACGCGCACCGCACCCAGATAGGTCATGGTCACCAGGGCAGCGTTGCGCCCCTCCATCAACGGCAGACCGGCCTTGGCCAGAGCGGCGAAGCTGTAGGCGCTGATGTCGTGGGCCTGGGAGAAGCCCTCGCGAGTGAGATTGTCGAGGAAGCTGCCTTCCAGGTGATCCCGCGGGGCGAAGGCCATGGAGTGGACTATGCCATCCAAGCCGCCCCAGCGCTTTTCCAGCTCGGCGAAGAGGTCGCTGATCTGGCCATCCTCGGCCACGTCCAGGGGCAGGACGATGTCGGAGCCGCAGGCCGCGGCGGCCTTTTCCACGCGTTTTTGCAGCTTCTCATTCTGGTAGGTAAAGGCCAGCTGAGCGCCCTCGCGGGCCATGGCCTCAGCGGTGCCGGAAGCGATGGAACGGTCACTGGCCACGCCGGTGATAAGGATTTTTTTGTCTTGCAGAAAGCCCATGATTGCTCCGATGGTTGTTGGGTTAGGCCTGAAGTTCAGTCTGATCTAAAAGCAGGACGCAGAGGACGCTAAGAAGCGCAGAGCACACGGAGTTTTTGGTTTTGTTGGATCCGTCCCACGCTTGGCGTGGGAATGCAGCCCTTGACGCTCTAGCGTCAAGTGAAATTTTAGCCTCTGCGTACTCTGCGCTCCTTTGCGCCCTCAGCGTCCTTTCTTTTGGGGATTGTAGCCGCCTTTGGTCTTTGGCGCATTGCTCGGGTCGTGCCAGAATAGCGCCCATGCGCCTGCTTGCCCCCTTTCTGTTGCTGTTGCCCCTGCTGCTCGCCGGCTGTGGCGAGCCTTGGAACAACCCCTATGCCGAGGGGGACGGTGGCGCCAATTACCTCTACAGCTCCTTCAGCGAGCGGCCCAAGCATCTGGACCCGGCGCGGTCTTACAGCTCCAACGAGTACCAGTTCATCGCCCAGATTTACGAGCCGCCCCTGCAGTACCACTTTCTCAAGCGACCCTACCAGTTGGTGCCCCTGACCGCCGAGGCCGTGCCAGAGCCTAGGTTTCTCGATGCCCAGGGCCAGCCCCTGTCGGCGGATGCCGACATCAGTCAGGCCGCCTTTAGCGAGTATCTGATCCGCATCCAGCCCGGCATCCGCTACCAGCCCCATCCGGCCCTGGCACAGGATGACCAGGGCAATTACCGCTACCACGGGCTGACCGAGGCCGATCTGCTCGGCATCAACCGCCTGCAGGATTTCCCCGAGACGGGCAGCCGTGAGCTGACGGCAGCGGATTATGTCTATCAGATCAAGCGCCTGGCCTTTGCCCGCAACCATTCGCCGATCGCAGGGCTGATGGGTGATTACATCGAGGGCTTCAGCGAGTTTGCCGAGCGCCTCAGCGCCCTGGAGAAGGAACGTGGCGATGGCTTCATCGACCTGCGTGAGCTTGAGCTGAGCGGGGTAAAGCAGCTGGATGACTACAGCTACCGCATCCGTATCAAGGGCGTTTATCCGCAGTTTGTCTACTGGCTGGCCATGCCGTTTTTTGCCCCCATGCCCTGGGAGGCAGAGCGCTTCTACCAGCAGCCGGGCATGGCCGAGCGCAACATCAGCCTGGACTGGTACCCGATCGGCACCGGGCCTTTCTTCCTTGCCGAGAACAACCCCAATCTGCGCATGGTGCTCGCGCGCAACCCCAATTTCCACGGCGAGACCTATCCCAGCGAGGGCGATCCCGCTGATGCAGAGGCCGGTCTGCTGGCGGATGCGGGCAAGCCGCTGCCGCTGATTGAACGCGCCATCTACAGCCTGGAGAAGGAGGATATTCCCTATTGGAACAAGTTCCTGCAGGGCTATTACGATACCTCGGGGATTACTTCGGATAGCTTCGATCAGGCGGTGCAGTTCAGCGGCCAGGGCGATGCCGGCCTGACCGATGACATGCAGGCCAAGGGCATAGGCCTGGTGACGGCGGTGACTACCTCGGTGATGTATTTCGGCTTCAACATGCTCGACCCGGTGGTGGGCGGCGACAGCGAGCGGGCGCGGCTGCTGCGCCGGGCCATCTCCATTGCCCTGGATTATGAGGAGTACATCGCCATCTTCGCCAACGGCCGCGGAGTCACCGCCCAGGGGCCGCTGCCGCCGGGGATCTTTGGCCATCGTGATGGCGATATCAATGGCTACGTATTTGATGGCAAAGAGGGCCAGCCGCAACGCCAACCCCTCGCCGAGGCCGAGCGCCTGATGGCCCAGGCCGGTTACCCCGGCGGCATAGACCAGCAAAACGGCAAGCCGCTGGTGCTCTATTTTGACGTGGCCGCCTCCGGCCCCGATGCCAAGGCGCGCCTGGGCTGGCTGCGCAAGCAGTTCGCCAAGCTTGGCATTCAGTTGGTACTGCGCAGCACCGATTACAATCGCTTCCAGGAGAAAATGCGCAAGGGTACGGGTCAGATGTTCTGGTGGGGCTGGAATGCCGACTATCCGGACCCGGAAAACTTCTTCTTTCTGCTCTACGGTCCCCAGGGCAAGGTAGAACAGGGCGGCGAGAATGCGTCGAACTACGCCAACCCCGAATTTGACCGATTGTTCGAGCAGATGAAGAACAGGGTAAACGGCCCCGAGCGCCAGCAGATCATCGACCAGATGCTGGAGATACTGCGCCGGGACGCTCCCTGGATCTGGGGCTATTTCCCCAAGGCCTTCTCCCTGCATCATGGCTGGTATTACAACGTCAAACCCAATCTGATGGCCAACAACACCCTGAAGTACAAGCGTGTGGATGCCGCCCAGCGGCAGCAGATGCGCCAGCAATGGAATGCGCCGGTGCTCTGGCCCCTGGCTGCGGCGCTGATTTTGCTGATCCTGCTGGTGCTGCCGGCGGTGCGCAGCCATCGCCAGCGCGAGCGTAGCCGCGCCCTGGAGCAGGGGAGGCCGCCGGCATGATCGCCTACATCCTGCGCCGGGCGCTTTACGCCATCCCTATCCTCATCGGGGTGAATCTGCTTACCTTCTGGCTGTTCTTTGTGGTCAATACACCGGAGGACATGGCGCGTATGCACCTGGGGATGAAGCGGGTCACCCCGGAAGCGGTGCAGAGCTGGAAGGCCGAGCGCGGTTACGACAAGCCCCTGCTGTTCAATGGCGAGGCCGCTGGCTTGGGGACACTGAGCGAGACGATCTTTTTCGAGAAGTCACTGAAGCTGTTCGTCTTCGATTTCGGCCGCTCTGACAGCGGTCGCGACATCGGCTACGACATCTCCCAGCGCATGTGGCCGAGCCTGGCCATCGCCCTGCCGGTGCTGATCATGGGGCTGCTCACCACCATCAGCATTGCCCTGTTCATCGTCCTGTTTCGCGGCAGCTATATCGATATTTCCGCGGTGGTGGTGGCGGTGGCGATGATGTCCATCTCCGGTCTGTTTTACATCATCGGCGGCCAGTGGCTGGTGGGCAAACTCTGGCATCTGGTGCCCATCTCAGGCTATGACACCGGCCTGGATGCGGTGAAATTCCTCGTTCTGCCGGTGATCATCAGCGTCATCAGCGGCCTGGGCGGGGGCATCCGCATGTACCGCACCCTGTTCATCGAGGAGATCAACAAGGACTATGTGCGCACCGCCCGCGCCAAGGGTCTGTCGGAAAACGCCGTGCTCTTCGGCCACGTCCTGCGCAACGCCATGATCCCGATCCTGACCATGGTGGTGGCTGCCATCCCCCTGCTGTTCATCGGCAGCCTGGTCACCGAGGCCTTCTTCGGCATCCCCGGCCTGGGCAGCTACACCATAGACGCCATCCAGACCCAGGACTTCGCCATAGTCCGCGCCATGGTCTTCCTCGGCTCCGCCCTCTACATCCTCGGCCTGCTGCTGACGGACATCTCCTACACCCTGGTCGATCCGCGGGTGCGGCTGTCATGAGCGGGATGAATGGATCGCAAAGGACGCAAAGCAGCGCAAAGGTCGCAAAGGAGTCTGTTGTGTTGAAATCGTCGAGATGCTTGCCAGGGCAGATTCGGTCTTTTTGCGCTAGCCCATTCCTACCTTTTCCTTATAGAGGGGTGCGTGGGAATTTTAACCTTCTCTATCTTTGCGCTCTTTGCGTTACTTTGCGTCCTTT
>JADGBD010000375.1 GCA_015231665.1 Gammaproteobacteria bacterium | reverse complement strand
CTGCGGCAGAATTCACCCAGTTGGCCCAGGACCTGATCAAGCGGAGGAGCCTCTGATGACGGCGAACAAAATGCAATCCCCGGTCATGGCCCATGACCCATTGGCGGATATAGATGAGCTCAGCTCCGCCGCCGATGATCTGCTTGCCGATGGCCCAGATGATTTGCCTGAATTGGCTGGGCTGGCTGATCTGGAATTGAGTGAGATTGATCTGGCCGAGGCCGCGGCAGCGATTGCCGAGGTCGCAGGCCCGGCTGCTGCGCCGAACGGCCCTGTCGGGGCCATGGATCTGGGCGAGGTGCTCAGCATCCGTGAGGTGGGCGAGCTGCACCAGCAGCTGCTCAACAGCCTGATTGCCCAGGAGGGCGCCGAATTCAGCCTTGACGGCGGCGCTCTGCAGCAGATCGACGGCGCCGGTCTGCAACTGCTCACCGCCTTTGTCCAGGAGCTGGGGCGACGGGGCATAAGCTGCCAGTGGCAGAGGGTCTCAACCGCCCTCCGCGAGGGCGCCGAAACCCTCGGCCTGGTAGAGGCGCTGCAGCTGCCATGAGCCTGGCCCGGCACGGCCGAAACCGCCAACCGGATCGCAAAGAACGCAAAGGCAGCGCAAAGGTCGCAAAGGTTGGAAAAGTTTCAAATAAGCTGGCTGACCATTCCCTCTCCCCCAAGGGGCGAGGGGCTGAAACCTCTGAGGAGCATGTGTAGCCCGGATGGAGTGTAACGGAATCCGGGGTTGCTTCTGGGTAATGCCTCCCGGATTCCGCTTTGCTGCATCCGGGCTACCGGCACTGGCTCGAATTTTGCTTTTAACTAATTGATTCTATGGTGTTAAAAATAATGGGCTTAATCTGCGTTAATCAACCTGATCTGCGGTTCAGAGCATGAGCGAAGAAGCCGAACAGATTGCCGGCCTGCAGGCCACCAGCTGGCTGTTGGGGCTGAATGCGGCGCAGATTCAGGACGCCCTGCAGGCGGCCACTGGGTCCATGGATGAGCTCACCGGCTCGGTCACCGAGCTGCTGCAGGCGGTGCGCCAGATCGATGAGAACGCTCAGATCAGCGTTGCCTTCACCGGCCTGCCGGAGGATTCGCCGCTGCACCGCTTCGATGGTCGGGTGCTTGATTATGTGCAGGGCGTACTCACCGCCCTGCAGTTTTACGATCGCCTGTCACAGAGGCTTGAGCATGTGGCCGAGGCCCTGACCGGCATCGCCGGGCTGGTGGACGAGCCGGCCCGACTGGATCAGGCCGAGGCCTGGCGGCAGTTGCTCGATGGCATCAGCCAGCGCCACAGCACCCCCGAGGAGCACTGCCTGTTTCTCCAGCACCTGCCCCAGGCGCCGCTGCGCTATGCGCCCCCGCAGGCGGCCAGCGAGCCCAGCGCCGGTGCCGGCGACATCGAATTCTTCTGAAGCGGCAGGCGATCATGGTCGAAGAAAAGCAACGGGAATTTCGCTTCACCCGCAAGGATTTCGACTTTCTCCGTACGATCTCCAACCAGCGTACCGGCATAGTCGTCACCGACGACAAGTACGATATGTTCTACTCGCGCCTGTCGCGCCGGGTGCGCAGCCTGGGCCTGCGGGACTTTGCCGCCTATTGCGACTATGTGCGCAACGACGCCAGCGGCACCGAGGTGCTGGAGCTGGTCAACGCCATCACCACCAACCTCACCGCCTTCTTTCGCGAGAACCATCATTTCGATTACCTGGTGCAGAAGGTCATTCCCCAGATCAAAAAAACCAACGCCTCCAGCCGCAGCCTGAAGATCTGGTCCGCCGGCTGTTCCACCGGCGAGGAGCCCTATTCCCTGGCGATCAGCCTGCGTGAGGCGGGCTCGGCGCTGACGGGCTGGCAGCACGGCATCCTTGCTACCGATATCGACTCCAACGTCCTCGCCACCGCCGCTCGCGGGGTTTACGCTCAGGACAGAGTCAAGGGCATGAGCCCGGCGCGGCTGAAGCGCTGGTTTCTCCGCGGCAAGGGCGAAAATGCCGGGTTGGTGCGGGTCAAACCGACGCTGCAGGAGCTGATTCAGTTCGGCCAGCTCAACCTGATGGACGAATGGCAGATGGACGAGCCCCTGGATGTGATCTTTTGCCGCAACGTCATTATCTATTTCGACAAGGAGACCAAGATTCGCCTGATCGAGAAATTCGCCCGCAACCTCAAGACCGGCGGCCACCTGTTTGTTGGCCACTCCGAGTCGCTCAACCAGATCAGCCAGCGGTTCGAGCTGATCGGCAACACCGTCTATCGGAAGGTCGCCTGATGCTGACCCAGGGTCCGGCCAATCTGGGCAGGCCGCTGCCCGGTTTTGAGGCGATCAACCGCTACTGGGACCGGGAGAATGACCTGGTCGCGGCAAAGATCCTCCCCGGCGAGTATTACGTTACCAACAACAACGAGCTGATCACCACGGTGCTCGGCTCCTGTGTCTCCGCCTGCATTCGTGATCGCCTGTTCGGCATCGGCGGGATGAATCACTT
>JADGBD010000374.1 GCA_015231665.1 Gammaproteobacteria bacterium | reverse complement strand
GGCGGCGGCATGGATGGCGGGGTCAATACGCAGCATCAGCCGGCCACTGGCGGGCTTGTCAGGCTCTTGGTCGAGTTTGGCGCAGGCGGCCAGATAATCGTCCACGGCAGTATGAAACGCCTGCTCGAACTCGGCCACCGATTCGGCGTGAAAGCCGATGATGTCGTCAATATCCAGCACGCGACCGACAATAATCTTGTCGTCAGGATCGAAGGTCATGCTGGTTTGGTAGCCTTTGTAGATCATGGTGTTATTCATGGGGCGTCTCCGAGTTGCTGTAAAAATTCGCGCACCAGTTTGATCCGGTATTTCAGTGCATCGTCACCCGGGTGTGGACGATGAATGGTCAGCTTCTTTCCGTTTTTGGCAAAGGTGACGGATGAACCGCTGCCCTCTATCAGGGTGCAGCCAGCCGCCACCAGCAGCGATTCGATGCGGGACCATTTCATGCTGCCGTTGACCGGGTCGGTAAATAGCTCGGCTCGGGTTTTGCGGTGCTTGCTGTTCATGATGAGAATGATAGCGCTATTTCATGCAAGTGCTATCAAAATACGGATGGATAAGGTGGGTGTCGGATGGCCGGGGCGTACTCAGGGCATCTTGGCTGGGGGGCTCGATTGACGGTTTTGTCGGCTTGCTGGTGAGCCAAACCAGTAATCGAGGAAATCAATACCGCTGCTTCAATTGGCGTCCCCGAGACGATTTGAACGTCCGACCTGTCGCTTAGGAGGCGACTGCTCTATCCTGCTGAGCTACGGGGACTTGGGTGGAGGCTTTGGGGATTATAGGGGAAGCCGGCGGGTGCTGAAAGCCGCGATGTGGTTCAGTTGGGCTGCAGGTAGTTGAGGTTGTGGAAGGCCTGGGGCTGATCGGCGAAGTCCACTTGGGTCCAGGGATGTCTTTCGATCCAGCTGATGACGCGGCGCTCGCCGCTGGCGAGATAGAGGCTGAGATCATCCAGCAGGCTGCGTTGCAGCAGCAGGCAGAGTTGCTGGCTGCGTTGGCCGTCGTGGGCCAGGGCGATCTGCGCTGGCCGTTGTTGCACCGCGGCGAGCAGGCGGGCGCTCAAATCCAGCGGCAGCTGCGGCAGGTCGCAGGGGGCGATGAGCAGCCAGGGACTTTGGCACTCGCGACCGGCGGCGAGGATGCCCGCCAGCGGCCCCTGAAAATCTTGGTGCATGTCGCTGACCACCGCCAGGCCGAATTGGCGATAGCACTCGAGATTGCGGTTGGCGCTGATGATCAGGCGGTCCACCTGCGGCTGCAGCCGTTCGATCAGATGGCTGACTAGCGGCCGGCCCTGATATTCCACCAGTCCCTTGTCCAACCCGCCCATGCGCTGGCCGCGGCCGCCGGCGAGGATGATGCCTGTGACCTCAGCGTGCATCGGCCTGCCAGAAATGCCAGCTGAGGGCCTGATCGGGAGCGATGGCGATGGCGCAGGCCGCCAGCCAGCCGGGCTGTGGCACAAGGGCCTGCAGCTGATGTGCGGGCCAGTGCTTGGGGCCGAAGATGCCGGCGCCGGTCATTTTCTGCAGGGCCTCGAAGCGCACCCATTCGGCAGTGAAGGCCTGGGTTTGAGTCTTTTCATCCTGGGCTTGCAGGATCGGCTCCAGACGCTCCGGCGGCAGTACCCGGCGGGCGATGGCCAGTTGCTGGGAACGGTTGCGGATAGGTTCCAGGTCTAGCCCCAGCGGGGCGAGCCAAGAGATGCCGAGCAGCACCAGCTCGCCGCTGTGGCTGAGGTTGAAGTGCAGATCGGCTGGTTCGGCGAGGCGGGGCTTGCCCTCAGGGCTTCGCTGAAATACCAGGGTTTGTGGCGGCAGGCCGCTGATCTGGCCCAGCAGCAGGCGCAGGGCGCAGCGGCTGGCGATGAAGCGGCGTGCCTGGACTGGGGAGACAATCAGCTCCAGCCGCTGGCGCTCATCGGCGCTGAGCAGGCCGGGGTCCGCCGGGAAGGCGTCCAGATCAATCCGCCAGAGATGCACCCCGGCGGGGTCGAGGGCATGGCTGGGTGGCCATTGGCGCCATTGAGTCGGCGCGCATGACGTATCATTGGCAAATTCCATGGGGGGATTTTGCCAGTTGCACCAGACTAAAGCACGTATTCAACGCCGCTCGGCAGATCCGGCGGCCATGGCCGCCCTGCGGGGGCTGGGGCCCTTGCTCGCACGCATCTACGCCGCCCGCGGGGTGAGCGACCCCGCCGAGCTGGATCTGGCGGTGGCCGGCCTGCTGCCGCCGCAGCGGCTGGAGGGGCTGGCGCAGGCCGCCGAATTGCTGGATCAGGCGCTGTTGGCGCAGCAGCGCATTCTCATCGTCGGCGATTACGATGCCGATGGTGCCACCGGCACGGCCCTGGCGGTGCGCGGCCTGCGTGCCCTGGGTTTTGCCCAGGTGGATTTTCTCGCCCCGGATCGATTCCGCTACGGCTACGGTCTGTCGCCGGAGATCGTCGAGTTGGCTCTGCCGCGCCGGCCCGATCTGCTG
>JADGBD010000030.1:9725-12944 GCA_015231665.1 Gammaproteobacteria bacterium | reverse complement strand
TCTTACCAGATTCATCATCTCCAACTCTCCTCTGTGCCTAAGTTAGCGAACTATACAGTGAAATCCTGAACAAAATGGCGAAGACTTTAGGAAGCAGAGGGCGCAGAGAAGCGCTGAGATCGCAGAGTGATTAAGTTATTCCTGGCAGTGAACTGTTAAACTGTTCAGCCAGTGGCCACTAGAGGTAGTAACTAAGCCGTACAAAAAATCAACTCTCTGCGTACTCTGCGCTTCTTTGCGCCCTCCGCGTCCTCTTTGGTTCCTTCTGCGCCAGCTTAAGGATAACCTATTCAATCAGCTGACCGATACGGCTCCAGTCGACAAAACCGGAGCGTTGGCCGTCCCAGTTCATCCAGATCAGCATGGCGCGGCCGCGCAGATGGCTCTCGGGGACAAAGCCCCAGCAGCGGCTGTCGTTGCTATTGTCGCGATTATCGCCCATGACAAAATACTGCCCCTCCGGCACGGTCACCGCCCCGCCGCGGAGGGCGTTGCAACCCGGCACCAGATCCGGCGCCATGGGATGAACCATCATCTGGTGCTGAATCTCGTCAATCTGTTCACTGCCGAGGAAATAGCCGCTGAAGCGCTCTCCCGCGCCCACCCCCTGATAAAGACCCTGGGAGGTCTGCGTGAGGGGTTTATCATTGACCCAAATAGTTTTCTGACGGTAATCGACCCGATCGCCGGGCACGGCAACCACGCGCTTGATATAGTCCATACGCGGGTTTTCCGGGAAGCGGAACACCGCCACATCGCCGCGCTGGGGCTCGCCCAGATCGAGAATCTTGGTCTCCAGCACCGGCAGGCGCAGACCGTAGGCGAATTTGTTGACCAGGATGAAGTCGCCGATCAGCAAGGTCGGCATCATCGAGCCCGAGGGAATGCGAAAGGGCTCGACGACGAAGGAGCGCAACAGCACCACCACCAGAAATACGGGAAAAAAGCTGCGGGAGATCTCGACCAGCCAAGGCTCCTTGACCTTGCCAGCCAGGCTCGCCACCTGACGCTTGCGCCGCCAAAGCAGCAGATCCAGCAACCAGATCAGGCCGGTACCCAGAGTCAGCGCCACGAGAATGGTGGGAAAGTCAAAATGCATGGTTTAGTGTCTTAGTGGTTTAGTATCTTAGTGATTAGCGTCTTAGTGGTTTAGTGTCTCTACTAAATTCTAAGACACTAAGACTCTATCTCCTTGTCCTTCTATCTCCTTGGCTTTGCATCTCCGTGTCACCCCTTTCAAACTTCAAACTTCCAACTTCAAACTTGATCAATTGTCCTGCCCCACCTTGAGCACCGCCAAGAAGGCTTCCTGAGGTATATCCACCTTACCGACGGATTTCATCCGCTTCTTGCCTGCCTTCTGCTTTTCCAGCAGCTTGCGCTTGCGGCTGACGTCGCCGCCGTAGCATTTGGCGAGCACGTTCTTGCGCAGGGCCTTGACCGAGGAGCGGGCGATGATCTTGCTGCCGATGGCCGCTTGAATGGCCACCTCAAACATCTGCCGGGGGATCAGCTCCTTCATCTTCTCCGTCAGATCACGACCACGGCCTTCGGCGAAGGTGCGATGGACGATCAGCGACAGGGCATCGACCCGCTCGCCGTTGATGAGTATGTCCAGCTTGACCAGCGGCGCGGCATCGAAGCGCTTGAATTCGTATTCAAAGGAGGCAAAGCCCCGGCTGCAAGACTTGAGCCGGTCGAAAAAGTCCAGCACCACCTCGTTCATCGGCAGCTCGTAGTGCAGCTGCACCTGACCGGCGACATACTGCATGTTCTTCTGCACGCCGCGCTTTTCCACGCAGAGGGTGATGACGTTGCCCAGATAGTCCTGGGGTACCAGGATGTGGGCATCGATGATCGGCTCACGAATCTCCTCGATGGCGCTGGGGTCGGGCAGCTCCGCCGGGTTCTCCAGCTTGATCACCTCGCCGTCTTTTTTCAGCACCTCATAGACCACGGTGGGGGCGGTGGTGATCAGGTCGAGATCGTATTCCCGCTCCAGCCGCTCCTGCACAATCTCCATGTGCAGCATGCCGAGAAAGCCGCAGCGAAAACCAAAGCCCAGGGCCTGGGAGGTCTCGGGCTCGAAATGCAGCGCGGCGTCGTTGAGTTTGAGCTTGCGCAGGGCCTCGCGCAGGTCTTCGTAATCCTCGGTGGCCACCGGGTAGAGGCCGGCGAACACCCGCGGCCGGGTCTGGGCGAAGCCCGGCAGGGCCTTGCTTGCCGGATTATCCGCCAGGCTCAGGGTATCGCCCACCGGGGCACCGTCGATCTCCTTGATGCCGGCGATGAGATAGCCCACCTCACCCGGATGCAGGCCATTGGGGCGCGCCGTGCGCTTGGGGGTGAACACACCCACCTCATCGGCCTGATGCACCCGGCCAGTGGACATCACCAGCACCTTGTCGCGCTTTTTCAGCACGCCGTTGACCACCCGCACCAGGGAGATGACACCGACGTAGGAGTCGAACCAGGAGTCGATGATCAGCGCCTGCAGCGGCGCATTGGCATCGCCCTGGGGTGGCGGGATGCGCGCCACCAGCTGTTCCAGCAGATCGGGGATGCCCACGCCGGTCTTGGCGCTGACCTTGATGGCGTCATGGGCCTCGATGCCGATGATTTCTTCGATCTCACGGATGACCTTTTCCGGCTCCGCCGCCGGCAGATCGATCTTGTTCAGCACCGGCACCACTTCCAGGCCCTGTTCGATGGCGGTGTAGCAGTTGGCCACGCTCTGCGCCTCGACTCCCTGGGCGGCGTCCACCACCAGCAGGGCGCCCTCGCAGGCGGCCAGGGAGCGGGACACCTCGTAGGAGAAGTCCACATGCCCCGGGGTGTCGATAAAGTTCAGCTGATAGGTCTCGCCGTTGGCGGCCTGGTAGTTGAGGGTGACGCTCTGCGCCTTGATGGTGATGCCGCGCTCGCGCTCAAGGTCCATGGAATCCAGCACCTGCTCGGCCATTTCGCGCTCGGCCAGGCCGCCACAGACCTGGATGAAGCGGTCAGCAATGGTGGATTTGCCGTGGTCAATGTGGGCAATGATGGAGAAGTTGCGGATGTGATCGAGATCGGCCATGGATTTCCGGATGGGCAAAAATGAGGCCGCGGCCCGGAGGTCCCGGGGCGCGGCCGGTGGATGATACCCGAGGGGGGGCTGCGCCACCAGCCCGCCCCCTCATTAAAAATGGTGGGAAGTTTGAAGTTTGAAGGGTGAAGTTT
>JADGBD010000030.1:0-9625 GCA_015231665.1 Gammaproteobacteria bacterium | reverse complement strand
CCTTTCTTGCGCTGTACCAGCACGGCGATGGACTTTTCCGCCGGCAGTTCGGCCACCAGCTTGGCCAGCTGATTGGCGGATTCCACCGGTTTGTTGTCCACCATCAGGATAACGTCATCCACCATCACCCCGGCACGGCTGGCGGGCCCGGATTCGATCTGGGTGACGAGCACGCCTATGTCCTTTTTGATCTCCAGCTGGCCGCGTTCCTCGGCACTGAGATTACGCACGGTCATGCCCAGGCGGTTATCGCTATCGCTGGCATCGGCCTCCAGGCCTGACATCTTGCCGTCGGCCGGCAGTTCGGCGATTTTCACCTTGACCTCTTCGGTCTTGCCGTTGCGCAGCAGCTTGAGCTGTGCCTCCTTGTCCACCATGCTCTGGCCCACCAGATGGGGCAGCATGGAGGAGGTGTTGATCTGCACCCCGTTGAATTCGAGGATCACATCACCCACTTTGAGACCGGCCTTTTCTGCCGGTGAATCGGCCAGTACCCGCGATACCAGGGCGCCGCGTGGGCTATCCAGACCAAAGGACTCGGCCAGCTCGCGAGTGACATCCTGGATGTAGACCCCCAGCCAACCGCGGGTCACCTTGCCCTTGTCGCGCAGCTGCTCGACCACGTTCATCGCCACATCGATGGGGATGGAAAAGGCCAGTCCCATGTAGCCGCCGGTGCGGCTGTAGATCTGCGAATTGACGCCAATCACCTCGCCCTTCATGTTGATCAGCGGGCCACCGGAGTTGCCCGGGTTGATCGCCACATCGGTCTGGATGAAGGGCACATAGGTATCGTCCGGCAGGCTGCGGCCCTTGGCGCTGACGATGCCGGCGGTGACCGAATGATCAAAGCCGAAGGGTGAACCAATAGCCAGCACCCATTCTCCCACCTGCACCTCGTCAAGCTTGGCGGTCTTCACCGTGGGCAGGTCCTTGGCGTCGATCTTGACCAGGGCGATGTCGCTGCGCTTGTCCGAGCCTATGACCTTGGCCTCGAACTCACGCCGGTCGGTCAGGCGGACGATGATTTCATCGGCGCCATCAATCACATGATGGTTGGTGACAATGTAACCATCGGCGGAAATCACGAAACCCGAGCCCAGTGAGCTGCGCTCGGCCTTGCCGCTCTGATTCTCCCAACCCTTGGGCATCTGGAAGAAGTGACGGAAGAGTTCATTGAAGGGGCTGCCTTCGGGTAGATCCGGGATCTGGAAATTGTGCGGGTTGACCCGATTGACCATCGCCTTCTGGGTACTGATGTTGACCACCGCAGGGCCGCTGTCCTTGGCCAGCTGGGTAAAGTCAGGCAGGCTGTTGGCCTGGGCCAGGCCGGTCAGCCATAACAGGGACAGCAACAGAACAGACTGGGCAAATGCTTTTCCGGAATTCATATTTTCTCCTCATCCTCATTCAGACCGGCGAAGGCCACGCTCAGGCCGCTCGGTCGATTACGCAAAATAACAGGGGTGTTAATGGTGTCGCCGGCGGAAGGTTTCAACCGTCGCCACAGCCAGGGCCCCAACCAGAGGCCGAATAGACCGAGGATAATGGCAGGAAATTCGCCCAAGCGCTGAGAAAACAGCGAATCGGCCAGCCACTGGCCGATCAGGGCACCAGCCATGAGCCCAACCAGGGGCAGCAGATAGAGCCCCAGCGAGCCCCTGAGCATGGCCTGCTCGGGCAGACCGACAATGACCTGCTGGCCGACTTGCGCCTGGATGGGGTTGGTCACCTCCACCCGCACCGGCCGGCTGCCAAAGAGTTCGGCAAACAGAGAGCCGCCGCAGGAGCCCGAGGCACTGCACTGGCCGCAGGAGGAACGCCGGTCCGCCTCCACCCAGGTCCGACCGCCCTCGATGGCGACCACCCGGGCATCGGACTCGATCACGGTTTGATCTCCACCGCCTCGGCGATGAAGCGTGCCGTCAGCTCCGGCACCTCACCCACCACCAGAATCTGATAGCCCTGATGCTGACGCCCGAAAACGCTGACCGCACCCCGATGCGAGGCGCCGCTGAGGCCGGCACTGGCCTGTGCCGGTTCGATGTACAGGGATACCGAGGCAAGCCCATCGCTGAGCACCAGATGCTCCCGCCGCACCCCTTGCTCGTCATCGCGAAAATCCCGATGGTTCACCGCAAAGCCCGGCGGCAGTTGAGTCAGGTGCCAGATATCACTGCCCTGCCCGTTCATTTCCTGGCGCGGACCGTATTCGATCAGGCTGTAACTCTTGCTGTTGGGGCCAGCGCCTGAGGCCTCGAAGGGCAGCGCCGGATCGATCTTGATCCGGCTGTACATGATCAGCCCCACCGGATTGCCCTGGGTGTCGAGCAACTCCTGCTTGAGTGGCAGATGATGCTGCATGTCCAGATAAAGGCGGTGGCCGTAGCGGTAAGCATCCTGCGGCTGAATATCAATGCTGCGCACCTGACGGCCGGCAACCCGCGCCTCCTCACCGACGCTGAAACGGTAAACGCCGCTGAGTTTCTCCGCCACCAGGGGCTGCAGGGAGGTAAAACCAAAACTGCCGGCACGCCGATCCACCGAGATAGCCTGGGAGTCGGGCAGTATGCAGCGCACCGAGTCTTCATCGCGGATCACTTCGCGGGGTACGCCGTTGAGGGAGATCAGCCGCTCCCGCTCCCGCCCCTGGCGCACGGTGTGGATCAGGTGCAGGACCTTCAGGCCCTTGTCATGCTGATAGATCAACTCGCCCTCGTAATTGAGGCTACGCATGGCCTGGGACATGGCTGCCAGCCACTGCTCGGCGGTCATATCAGCGCCGGCGCCGGCACTGGCGCTGGTGCTGGCAAACAAGGCCAGCAGCAGCGCCAGACGTCTCCAGGTGCGGCTAACGGCCGCTGTCATAGCTGACAAAACTGGCATAGGGCAACATCCGGTCCATGCCCTTGCCGGCGGCAAATTCCGCATGATCGACAAGGTAACGATTGAGCTTCTCCTCCATCTCCGGCGGCAAGGTCTGCCACTCGGGCTCCTCGCTGGAGGTGGCCTGGGCGAGCAATTCAGCTGAGGGAGCTGCTTGCAGGCTGGGCGCCTTGAGTTCGGCCGCCACTGCCGGGGCCCTGGTCGGCTGACCGGGCGAGTGCAGCAATTGAGGTGCCAGCCAGAGGCTGACCAGGGCTACCGAGGCGGCCAGGGCCAAACCGGCCAGGGGTCGCTGCCAGGAGCTCCGCCGAGCCCGCAAGCCTGCAGCGGGCACTGGATTGGCACCGCTCGCTGCCTGCTGGCCATGTTCGAATGGCAGCGGCGGCACGGCTGACAGCGCATCCTCCTTATCAATCGCCGCCGAGACCCTGCTGAAGAAGCCCGGCGCCAACAGGGGCTGGCCGGAGTCTTGGCGCATCGCCTCGCCGATCAGCTGATAACGGGCCAGGGTGGCGCGGTTGGCATCCTCGGCGATGAGCTCATCCAGCAGGCGTCGTCGCTCGAAGTCGGTCAGTTCGTCATCGTTCAGGGCGGAGAGTTGTTGCGCGCTAGTGTCTTGCATACTCGGCCTCAGTTTTCCAGCAGGGGTTTGATCTTGGCGTCCACCGCCTCACGGGCCCGAAAGATGCGGGACCGCACGGTGCCTATGGGGCAGTCCATCACCTGGGCAATTTCCTCGTAACTCAACCCCTCCATCTCCCGCAGGGTCAGGGCCGTACGCAGGTCTTCGGGCAGGTTTTGTATTGCCTGATGGAGTACCTCCACCATTTCCTTCTCACATAGATAGTCCTCGGGGGTCGAGAGTTCCCGCAGGCGACCACCTTCATCCACCCGCTCGGCCAATTCGGCATCTATGTCCCCGGGATTGGAGCGCCGACCGGCAGAAACCAGGTAATTTTTAGCGGTATTCACTGCAATACGATAGAGCCAGGTGTAGAAGGCACTGTCACCGCGAAACCGCGGCAGGGCCTTGTAGGCCTTGATGAAGGCCTCCTGGGCCACGTCCAGGGCCTCGGCGTGGTCGTTGACATAGCGCATCACCAGGCTGACCACCCGCTGCTGATAGCGGATGACGAGCAGATCAAAGGCGCGCTTGTCGCCCTGCTGCACCCGCGCCACCAGTTCGGTATCCAGGGGCTTGTCCGTCACGGGCAGGCGTCCAGGGCAGGATGGGCTGATTTTCCTTGATTGAATGACATGGCTCGGCTTAGTCTCAGGTATCTTGTGCGTGTTTATCCTGATTATCCCGACAAAGCGGCACTGCAGCAAACGGAGCTCTCCTTGACCCGACAGCCAATCCATCATGACGTCCTCATCATCGGCAGCGGTGCCGCCGGCCTGAGCCTGGCGCTGCGCCTGCCGTCGCACCTGAGCGTGGCCCTGCTGGCCAAGCGCCAGCTGGAAGAATCCAACACCTTCTACGCCCAGGGCGGCATCTCCGCGGTGATCCACGAGCGCGATTCGGTGGAATCCCACGTCATCGACACCCTCAACGCTGGTGCCGGCCTCTGCGATGAGGCGGTGGTGCGGCTGGTGGTGGAGCGCGGTCCGGAGAACATCGACTGGCTCAACAACCTGGGGGTGGAATTCACCCGCTTCCCCAACCCGGCCACCGGGCCCGAGTTCCACCTCACCCGCGAGGGCGGCCATTCCCACCGCCGGGTGATTCATGCCGCCGACCACACCGGCCGGGCGGTGCAACAGCGCCTCGACCGCATGGCCCTGCAGCGACCCAACATCCGCATCTACGAGAACCATCTGGCGCTGGATCTGATCACCGAAAGCAAGCTCGAACGCCCCGGCAACCGGGTGCTCGGCGCCTATGTCTATGACATCGACAGCGAACGGGTGGAGACCTTCGCCGCCCGCTTTGTGGTGATTGCCACCGGCGGCGCCGGCAAGGTCTATCTCTACACCTCCAACCCTGACCTGGCCACCGGCGACGGCATCGCCATGGCCTGGCGCGCGGGCTGCCGGGTGGCCAACATGGAGTTTGTCCAGTTCCATCCCACCTGCCTGTATCACCCCATGGCCAAATCCTTCCTCATCACCGAGGCCGTGCGCGGTGAGGGAGGTCATCTGCTCCTGGCCGATGGCGAGCGTTTCATGCACCGCTTCGACGAGCGCGCCGAACTGGCCCCGCGCGACATCGTCGCCCGCGCCATCGACCACGAAATGAAGCGCACCGGGGCCGATCACCTCTGGCTCGACATCAGCCACAAGCCGGCTGATTTCGTCCGCGAGCACTTCCCCACCATCTACAGCAAATGCCTGGAATTTGGCATCGACATCACCCGCTCGCCGATCCCGGTGGTACCGGCAGCCCACTACACCTGCGGCGGGGTGGTCAGCGACCACAAGGCGCGCACCGATCTGCCCGGCCTTTACTGCATCGGCGAGGCCGCCTACACCGGCCTGCACGGAGCCAACCGCATGGCGAGCAATTCCCTGCTGGAATGCCTGGTATTCGGCCAACTGGCAGCGGAGGACATCCAAAGCCTGGCCGAGCACACCCCGATCCCGGAGAATCTGCCGATCTGGGACGAAAGCCGGGTCAGCGACCCCAACGAAGAGGTCATGGTGGCGCACAACTGGGATGAATTGCGCCGCTTCATGTGGGACTACGTCGGCATCGTCCGCAGCAACCGCCGGCTGGAGCGGGCCAAGCACCGCATCGACATGCTGCGCCTGGAGATCCGCGAGTACTACGGCAACTTCCGCGTCAGCAACGACCTTCTGGAACTGCGCAACCTGGTGGACGTGGCCGATCTGATCATCCGCTCCGCCCGCCGCCGCCACGAAAGCCGCGGCCTGCACTACAGTCTGGACTTCCCCTTCATCGACGATGCCCAGCAGAACGGACCGACGCTGCTCTACCCCAACAACTATCGCAAGCGGGATTGAGCCCCATGCAGGCACCGCCAGTAAAACCAGCCGATAGACAGACTGCCCTCGCAAGGCCCGGGATGATTCCGCTAGAATCAGACCCGACTCCCCGACTCAGGAACCTGGCCGCATGTCCGTAAATCCCGCCCTGTTACGCAAACTGGTGCCCCTCAACGGGCTGGATGACTTTGGCCTGGAGCGGGTTGCCGACATCGCCGAGCGCATGGACCTCAAGCGCCTCAAGCAAATCTTCGCCATCGGCAGCAAGGACAACTTCGTCTACTACCTGCTCGAAGGCGAGATCGACATGATCGACCGCAACGGCCGCGCCGCACGCCTGTCCGCCGACAGCGCGCAGGCGCGTTTTGCCTTCGGCGCCCTCAAGCCCCGCCCCGCCAGCGCCCGAGTGGCCTCGGAAGAGGCCTGCGTGCTGCGGTTTGACAACAACAAGCTGGAAACCCTGATCACCTGGCGCGAGCAACTGGCCGGCATCAGCAACCCCATGGCGGATGACGGCCTGGTGGTCTCGGAAATGCTTGGCGACGAGGAATACCCGGTCGATAACGACTGGATCATGGCCCTGCTCTGCAGCCCCAGTTTCTACGACATGCCGCCGGAGAATGTGCAAAAGATCGGCCAGCGCATGCAGCCGCTGCAGGTCATGGCCGGGGAGATGATCATCCGTCAGGGTGAGATCGGCGACTACTACTACGTCATCCGCCAGGGCCGCGCCCGGGTGATCCGCAACGAGGTCACGGTCACCGAACTCGAACACCTCAGCCCCTTCGGCGAAGAGGCCCTCGCCTCGGGTGCGCCACGCAACGCCAGCGTGGAGATGATCACCGACGGCCTGCTGATGCGCCTGTCCAAGTCAGACTTTCAAGAACTGCTGGTGCCGCGGATGATCCAGCGAGTGAGCCTGGACAAGGCGAAAAAGCTCGCCCAGGAAGGCGCTGTGCTGGTCGATGTCCGCTCCAGCGAGGAATTCGCCACCCGCCGCCTGCTCCGCTCCATCAACCTGCCCCTGTTCATGCTGCGCCAGCGCCTGCGCAAGCTCGACCCCAACCGTACCTACATCGTCTACTGCGACAGCGGCATCCGCAGCTCCGCCGGCTGTTTTCTCATGGCACAAAAGGGCTACCGCAGCTTCCTCCTCGACGAAGTCCAGCGAGCTTTCGAGGAATTGGCGGCGCATTAGCCATCCCCCTGCACCCGCAACAACCGCCGCAGGCGATTGAGCCCCGCCGCCGGGGGCAGAAAGAACAACTCCTTATCCAGCTGCAACAGCAGACAGGGTCCAAGCACCAGAGAGGCGGTGCGGTGCACCGGCAGGGTCTGATCGACATAATGCAGTTGCCAGCCCTGTTGGGCATCCCAACTCAGGCGCTGGGGATGGGCTCGGCGCTCGCGCCAACCCCAGTAGCCGGCGCTGGCCAGCCACAACAGCAGGGCCAGGCTCAGTTCCAAGGCGGAAAGCTGGCCAAGCAACAAACCCGGCAGGGGCAGCATATGGGCCAGCAGTAGATAGGCACGGCGACAGCGGCGATTCTGCAGATCGACCTGCAGCGCACTTTCGGCGTGTTCGCTCACAGGCCGGCAAGCCCTCGCAGCATCTTGAACAGCTTGCGCGCCGAGGCCGGCGGTTTCGCTTGATCGCGCTCCTGGCGGGCATTGCGCATCAGCTGACGCAGTTGCTGACGATCGGCCTGGGGGTATTCCGCCAGCAGATCGGCCAGGGCTTCGTCGCCTTCGTCGATGAGGCGATCACGCCAGTGTTCCAGCTGATGGAACTGGCGGGTACCGGCGGCATGGCGGGCGTCGATATCGGCAATGAACTGCTCCGCCGCCTGGCTGTCTTCCTGGGTCAACAACTTGGCGAGAAAGCGCAGATGGCGACGGCGGGCATTGGCCGCCTTCAGCCGCCGCCCCTCGGCAAGGGCGAGCATCAGCTTCTCCGACAAACCCAGCGGCTGCAACCGCTCCGGCGAGAGCTCCAGTAGCCGCTCGCCGAGCTTTTGCAGGGATTGCATCTCGCGCTTGATCGCGCTTTTGTTCGGCCGCTCGGCATAGACCCGCTCCGCTTCCGGTGCCTGGTCCTCATCGGCTTCAGCAGCGCCGGGACCGACCCAGATGACCTCCATTTCACCATCCCCAGCGCAGGAGTCCTCGTCGAAGTCATCCTCTAGCTCGTCATCGCCGAAATCATCGTCGCCGAAATCGTCATCCTCGAACTCATCATCGCCAAAGTCGTCGTCTGCATAGTCTTCATCCAGATCAGGGTCGAAGTCGTCATCCAACTCCTGAATCTCATCTTCTTCATGCCGTCGCTTGCTCATCTTGCCTCACTCAATATGCACCAGCTGCAGTTGCAGGTTGTGTTCACCACGGAATTCATTGACGTCCAACCGATAGACCGCGTGCAGCTCATCGCCGGGATGCTGCAGATGCTCGGCCATAAAGAAGGCGATGGCATCCAGCTCCGGCCCCTCTGCCAGCGGCTGCAGCCGCAGCTTGAGATGGCGCTCACCAACAATGCGCCGCTGCAGGATGCGAAAGCGGCCATCGAACAGGGGCTCGGGAAACCGCTGCCCCCAGGGTCCGGCCTGACGCAGACGCCAGGCGGTATCCAGGCTGAAATCGACCTGCTGCAGCGGGCCATCGCTGTGGATCACCGGCTCGGGGGGGCGATCCCCCAGCTGGCGGCGCACCTCGGCATCAAAGGCCTGCTGAAAGGCGCCAAAGTCATCGGCACCTATGGTCAGCCCGGCGGCCATGGCGTGACCACCGAAGCGATGCACCAGGCCGGGATTCTGGCTGGCGACGGCATCCAGCACATCGCGCAAATGCAGGCCCTCGATGGAGCGGCCCGAGCCCTTGAGGTTGCCGTCCTCACCAGGGGCGAAGGCGATCACCGGCCGGTGCAGCCGCTCCTTTACCCGCGAGGCGAGAATCCCCACCACCCCCTGATGCCAGTCCTCGCCCTGCAGACAGACCCCCTGCGGCCAGTCGCTGGTACCGGCGAACATGGTCTCCAGCACCCATTCCGCCTGCTGCTGCATTTCCGCCTCGATGGACCGGCGCTCGCGGTTGAGCTGATCCAGCTGCTGCGCCAGACCGCGCGCGCGCTCAGGATTGTCCTCCAGCAGACAGTGGATGCCCAAGGTCATGTCATCCAATCGACCGGCGGCATTCAGCCGCGGCCCGGCAACAAAACCCAGATCGCCGGCGCTGATCGCCGCCAGATTGCGCCCGGCCAACTCCAGCAAGGCACGAATGCCGGCATTGCCGCGACCGCTGCGGATGCGTTTGAGGCCTTGCTCCACCAGAATCCGGTTATTCCGATCCAGAGGCACCACATCGGCTACCGTGCCCAGGGCGACCAGATCGGTGAACTCAGCCAGATTCGGCTCGCTGCGCTGGGCGAACCAGCCCCGGTTGCGCAACCGGGCGCGTAGGGCCAGCAGCAGGTAAAAGACCACACCAACCCCGGCCAGGGCTTTGCTCGGGAAGCCCGAGTCCGCCAGATTGGGATTGACCAGCACATCCGCCGCCGGCAACTGCGCCCCGGGCAGATGGTGGTCGGTGACTATCACCCGCAGCCCGGCCGCCTTGGCTGCCGCCACCCCACTGAGGCTGGAGATGCCGTTATCCACCGTGATCAGCAGATCGGGCCGGCGCGGCAGAGCCAACTCGACGATCTCCGGCGACAGACCATAGCCGTAACGAAATCGATCAGGCGCGAGAAAATCCACCTGAGCAAAACCCAGGGCACGCAGCCCGCGCACCGCCAGGG
>JADGBD010000373.1:2011-2512 GCA_015231665.1 Gammaproteobacteria bacterium | reverse complement strand
CGCTGGTGTCCCATCAGCTGCGCGAGCTGCGCGCCCACCTCAAGGGCGCCGATGCCCGCGTTGCCGCCATCTACCGCAAGGGCCGGGCAATCAAGCCCAAGGGCGAAACCGTGGTGGAGATGGAGGACGAGGTCTTCTTCATTGCCGCGAGCAAGGATATCCGCCGGGTGATGAGCGAGCTGCGCCGCACCGAAAACCCCTACCGCCGCATCATCATCGCCGGTGGCGGCAACATCGGCATGCGTCTGGCCCGCGCCCTGCAGGGACAGTATCGGGTCAAGGTGATCGAGCGCGAACAGAAGGTGGCCCAGCGCATTTCCGAGAAACTCACCGACGCCATCATCCTCCATGGCGACGCCGCCGACGGCGACCTGCTGCTGGAGGAGAACATCGAAAACACCGATGTGTTCATTGCCGTGACCAACGACGACGAGGCCAACATCCTTTCCGCCATGCACGCCAAGCGCCTCGGGGCGCGCCAGGTGATGTCCCTGATCAACC
>JADGBD010000373.1:0-2001 GCA_015231665.1 Gammaproteobacteria bacterium | reverse complement strand
GGAGGAGACCGGCCAGATCGACATCGCCATCTCGCCCCAGCAGGCCACCATCGGCAGCCTGCTCACCCACGTCCGCCAGGTCGATGTGAGCGCGGTCCATTCCCTGCGCAAGGGCGCCGCCGAGGCCATCGAAGCCGTGGCCCATGGCGACCCCAGCTCATCCAAGGTGGTCGGCCGGCGCATCGACGAGCTCCGGCTGCCCGACGGCGTCAGCATCGGCGCCATAGTCCGCGGCGATCAGGTGATCATCGCCCACCACGACACCCTGATCGAGGCCGAGGACCACGTCATCCTTTTCCTCGTCGACAAAAGCAAGGTCAACGAGGTGGTGCGCCTGTTCCAGGTGGGGATTACCTTCCTCTAGGGGGAGAAGCCGCACCATGCAACTCAAAGGCATCCAACGCATCCTCGGCATTTTGCTGATGCTCTTCAGCCTGACCATGCTGCCGCCAGTAGCGGTGTCCTGGTTCTATGCCGATGGCGCCGCCCTGGCCTTCATCAACGGCTTTGCCCTGCTGCTGGTGCTGGGTTTCATCGCCTGGGCACCGGTGCGCCGGTTCAAGCGCGAGCTGCGTCTGCGCGATGGCTTTCTCATCGTCGTCATGTTCTGGACCGCCCTGGGGATTGGCGGCTCGGTGCCGCTGATCCTGTCGGATTTGGGCATGAGCATCACCGATGCGGTGTTCGAATCCATCTCCGGCCTGACCACCACCGGCGCCACCGTCATCGTCGGACTGGACGGGCTGCCGCGCTCGATCCTCTATTACCGCCAGCAGCTGCAGTGGCTCGGCGGCATGGGCATCATCGTCCTGGCAGTGGCGGTGCTGCCCATGCTCGGCATCGGTGGCATGCAGATGTATCGCGCCGAGACCCCGGGGCCGATGAAGGACAACAAGCTGACCCCACGCATCACCGAAACCGCCAAGGCACTCTGGTACATCTACCTGGGCCTGACCCTGGCCTGCGCCCTCGCCTACTGGGCCGCGGGCATGAGCCTGTTCGACGCCATCGGCCACAGCTACGCCACCGTCGCCATCGGCGGCTTTTCCACCCACGATGCGAGCATGGGTTATTTCGAGAGCAGCCTGATCGAGATGATCGCCGTGGTCTTCATGCTCATCTCCGGGGTCAACTTCAGCCTGCATTTTCTCGCCTGGCGCCGGCGTAGTCTGCTGGGCTACCTGCAGGATGCCGAGTTTCGCTTCTACATCGGCGTGCTCGGCCTGGTCACCCTGCTGGTGACCCTGGTGCTCTACTGGGAAAACATCTATCTGGACTGGGAAACCGCCTTCATCAAGGCGATCTTTCAAGCCGTGTCGATTGGCACCACAGCCGGCTTCACCACCGCCGAGTATCACGTCTGGCCCGGCTTCATCGCCATCCTCCTGCTGTTCGCCAGCTTCATCGGCGGCTGCGCCAACTCCACCGGCGGCGGCATCAAGGCCATCCGCATCCTCCTGCTGATCAAGCAGGGCATGCGCGAGATCATCAAGCTGATCCACCCCAGCATCCAGATCCCGATCCGCCTGGGTGGCCGCATCATCTCACCCAAGGTGATCGAATCGGTCTGGGGCTTCTTTGCCCTCTACGTCGGCGCCTTCACTCTGATGTACCTGGCCCTCGCCCTGACCGGCCTGGACCTGATGACCGCTTTCTCCGCCGTGGCCGCCTCCATCAACAACCTAGGCCCCGGCCTGGGCCAGGTAGGCTCCAACTACGCCAGCATCAACGACACCGCCAAATGGATCCTCTGCTTCGCCATGATCCTCGGCCGCCTGGAAATCTTCACCCTGCTGGTCATCCTCACCCCCGCCTTTTGGCGGCAATGAGCAACGGAAAAGCCTGTTTTTCTCGTTCCCAGGTGCACAATACCTTGGCGCATCAACAGTGCCCCCCCATTTTTTGTTAATACCAATCGCCTCGAATTAGTGCGGCACGAAACTATACTCTCATCAAACAAAAACCTAGGCCGTTGTTATTGAACATAATCGAGGGCGATGC
>JADGBD010000372.1 GCA_015231665.1 Gammaproteobacteria bacterium | reverse complement strand
TGGGGATGCCGGTGAGGGCATCGGTGGTGGCTTGATTCTGCGCCTCGGCGAGGGTGCGGCGCAGCTTCTCGCTCTCGTCCTCCAGCTCGCGCATGCGCGCGCGCATCTGCTCGCTCTCCTGAGCGCTTTCGTTGAAGCGCTGCTGCTCCTGCTGCAGGTGATGCACCACCTGGATCTTGATGACATCCAGCCGCTTGCTCAGCTGGCGCTTGAAATCACCCAGATCGGTTGCCTCCTCGGCCACCTGGTTGACCCCATCGACCTCCTTGACCATCGCCTCCTGCAGGGCCCGGCCGCTCTCGGCGCTCCTGTCCCGGGCTATGTCCATGCGCTGGAGCACGGCGTCCAGCTCCTGCAGGCGGCCATTGAGCCCGGCGAGAAAACGCTCGGTCTCTTCCAGATCGCGCTCCACTTGCTGCAAATTGCCGCTGAGCAGGCCGCTGATCTCTTCGACCACCCGCAGCCAGGCCTGATCGTTGCCGCTGTCCGACCCCAGACGGGCAAGGATAAGACGCAGGTCATCGCGCATCCGTGTCGGCCATTCCAGCCGCTGCAGCAGCGCCTGCAACTGTTGATTGGGCTGCGGTTGATGGGATTGCGCGGCGCCGCTCCCCTCCTTGCCGCCGAGCAAGCGGCCAAACAAGCCGGGCTTGCTCGCCGGGGCCTCGGTCTGAGTAACAGCACCCGCCGCCGGGGCAAGCAGCTGCAGCAGCTGATCCAGCTCCTGTGGCGTCGCCCGTTCAGGATGCTCGGCCAGACGCTGGTAGAGGGCCTCCAGCTGCTTTTGCTCGCCGCCCTTGAGCGCGGCGTTGCGCACCAGGCGGCCGAGCAGGTCCGGACCCTGGGTAGACTTTTCCTCGCTAGCCTTGACTAGGGCATCGCTGAGTTCACTCAGACGGTGCTGAAACGCCGGGGTGGCGGCGCCGCTCTTGGCGGCTTTCTGCAGGCTCAGCAAATGCGGGTCGAGACGCTGGTCCAGCCCCTTGACGGCAATGGTCATGCGGACGATGGCGCGACACAGCAGGCGTTCGCTCTCGGCGCAGCGCTCCACCTCGGCATCGTGCTGGTCCGATAGCTTGAGGTATTTGTCTTTCCATTCGGTCACAGGCGTGCCTCGGCGGATTGGGCGATTAAGGGCTGGCTGGCGGTGGCCAAGCACAGTTGCAGGTTCAGCGGCAGGGCAATCTCGACGCTCACCGGCAGATGGTCGGACAGGGGGAAGTCGACCACCTGGGCACAGATCACCTGCAGGCTGTTGGAGACCAGGATATGGTCGATTCTACGCCAAGGCCGCCAGCTGGGAAAACTCGGTTGGCGGCAGGGCGGCTCCTGCAGGCCGGCCTGCTGCAGCAGGCGCTGCAGTTCCGGGGCCTCGTAGCCGCAATTCACCAGCTCGCTGACATAGCCCAGCTGGCGGCGGCGGCCACCCTGGCCGAGGGCGAGGTGGACTATGCACACCGCCAGCTCCGCGCCGGGCTCGCCGAACACCGCCAGCAGGGCGCCGCGGCCGGGCAGGTTGCCGGGCAGCTTGTGTTCTTCCACCCGGCTGGGCAGAAACCGGCTGAGCAGGCCGTTGCTGTGCTGACCCAGGGCGCCGAGGTTGCGGTTGACCTGGCTGTGCCAGTCGCCAAAACCGGCCTGACTGGCGAGGTATTGAGTCTGATCGACAAAATTGCTGCGCAGGCTGCCGGAGTCCACCTCCTGCAGGCCGACAATGTCGAAATGCCGCGCCAGCTCCGCCACCCGGTCCAGGTTGGGCATCTGCTCCCGATGCGGCAGCCAGTTACGCCAGCCGCGGGTGAGATAGTGCCGATAACGCTGGCTGTCGGCGCCGGTCTGGATGTTGTAGCTCAGCAGGCGCAGCGAATCGATCGCTGCTGGTCCGCTCATTCCTGGGGTCCAATCAGGGATTCGTCGCCAGCTTTTCCTTTTTGCCCTTGGCGACGAGGAAGTCCACCAGCTGCAGCATCTCCTCAAAGCTG
The DNA here is from genome assembly GCA_015231665.1 of Gammaproteobacteria bacterium. Lineage (GTDB taxonomy): Bacteria > Pseudomonadota > Gammaproteobacteria > Chromatiales > Chromatiaceae > Magnetovirga. The sequence continues at coordinate 533 of JADGBD010000372.1, read as the reverse complement.
CCCACCTGACCGGTGCGCCAGGAGCCTTCCACCACCATGCTGGGCACGGCGCGAATGGCATAGCGCTTACCCAGTTCCTCGGCGCGGTTGACCTTGGCCTGCACCGCAAAGGACTTGAGGTGCTGGCGGAACTGATTGGCATCCACTCCCTGGGTGGCGAGGAATTCCGCCAGGGATTCCGCCTCAAACAGACGCTTCTGCTGGTCATGGATGGCGGCGAAGATCTTCTCGTGGATGCTGTGATCCACCCCCATCACCTCCAGGCTGTAGTAGGCCTCGGCGAAGAAACGGGCATTGGCGTTAAACACCGCGGGCACCTTGGTGAAGTTGACATCAGCAGGCTTGTTTGCCAGCCAGGCGTTGAGGTGGGGCTCAAAGTCGTAGCAGTGCGGACAGCTGTACATGAAAAACTCCACCACCTCGACCTTGTTGGCCTCGCTGCCCGGGTAGTTAGGGAATATCTCAAAGTAGTTGAGATTTTCCTTGAACTCGGCAGCAGTCAGAGGCGCCAGGGGCAAGCAGGCGAGCAGGGC
>JADGBD010000371.1 GCA_015231665.1 Gammaproteobacteria bacterium | reverse complement strand
CTCCGACCCCCGCCGGGACGAGCGCATCGACTTTGTCGGCGGCATCCGCGGCCTTGCTGGCCTGCAGGCACGGGTGGACAGCGGCGAGATGCAGGTGGCCTTCTCCCTGTTCCCCACCGGCATGGAAGACCTGATGGCGGTGGCCGACGCCGGCGAGGTGATGCCGCCCAAATCGACCTGGTTCGAACCCAAGCTGGCGGATGGTCTGGTCAGCCACATGCTGGATGGCTAGCTGAGTGGTCAGCGCCAGCGCTCGTCTGCCGGAGCAAGCCCAGCTTGACGGGGAGGCGATAAACGACTGGATTCTGCTGCTGCAGCGGGAGCGTGGCGGCATGCCCCTGGCGCTGTTGCGCAAGGCCTGCGCCCTGGCTGCCGAGGTGGAGCATCAGGTCCTGCACAACGCCCTGGCAGTGGCCGATGTGCTCCACGATCTGGAAATGGACGACGAAACCCTGGCCGCAGCGGTGCTGCATCTGGCGCAGCCCCCCGGCCATCTCCAGGCCAAGCCGGAAGACATCGAGGCCGAGTTCAGCAAGGCCGTGGCGGATATGCTCGCCGATCTGAAAAAGATCGGCGCCGTGGCCGAGCTGCACACCGGCAAGAGCCTGGAAGGGGTGGAGGAGCACACGGAAAACCTGCGCCGCATGCTCCTGACCATTGCCGAGGACGTGCGCGTGGTGGTCATCATACTCGCCGAGCGCCTGCACTGGCTGCGTCTGCTCAAGCAGGCGGATAGCGAAACCCAGCGCCTGGCGGCGCTGGAGACCCGCGACCTGCACGCCCCCCTGGCCAATCGCCTGGGTATCTGGCGGATCAAGTGGGAGCTGGAAGACTTCATTCTGCGCTACCTGGAGCCGGCGGAATACAAGCGCATCGCCAAGAGCCTGGACGGCCGCCGTGCCGAGCGCGAGGGCTATATCCAGGACGTGATCAACCTGCTCATCGCCAAGTGCGAGGAGGCGGGCATCAGCGCTGAAATCGCCGGCCGGCCCAAGCATATCTACAGCATCTGGAAGAAGATGAACCGCAAGCAGTGCGACATCGACGGCATCTTCGACCTGCTGGCGGTGCGGGTGGTGGTGGATACGGTGGCCGAATGCTACATGGTGCTCGGCTTCGTCCACGGTCTCTGGCGCTACATTCCCGGCGAGTTTGACGACTACATCGCCACCCCCAAGGGCAACATGTACCGCTCCCTGCACACGGCGGTGATCGGCCCGGAAGACAAGCCGCTGGAGGTGCAGATTCGCACCCATGAGATGCACGAGCACGCCGAGCGCGGCGTGGCCGCCCACTGGGCCTACAAGGAAAACCGCGGCCCCGACGCCGAGTTCCAGCGCCGCCTGTTGTGGATGCGCCACTGGCTGGAGCTGAAGGAAGAGGCCGCCGAGAGCGACTTTGTCGAGCGTTTCAAGAGCGAATTCGAGCCCGAGCAGGTCTACGTCTTCACTCCCCAGGGCAAGGTGATCGAACTGCCCAGCGGCGCCACACCCCTGGACTTTGCCTACGCCATCCACTCCGATGTGGGTCATCGCTGTCGCGGCGCCAAGGTGGATGGGCGCATCGTCACCCTCACTCAGGCGCTGCAAAGCGGCGTCACCGTCGAAGTGCTCACGGTCAAGGAAGGCGGCCCCAGTCGTGACTGGCTCTCGCCCCATCTCGGCTATCTGAAGACCTCGCGGGCGCGCAACCGGGTGCGCCAATGGTTCCGCCAGCAGGACTACGACCAGCACCTGGCCATCGGCAAGGCCAGCCTGGAGCGGGAGATCGAACGCCTCGGCCTGGAGCGGCCCGACCTGCAGGAAATCGCGCAGAAATTCAACTTCAAGAAGGGCGATGACCTGCTCGCCGCCATCGGCAGCGGCGAGGTCTCGCCGGTGCAGGTGGCCAACAGTTTCGGCAAAAGGGTCAAGCCGCAGCAGCAGGCCGAGGTGGAACTGGCCATCCGCAAGCCCAAGCCTAAATCAAAGGGCAAGCCGGGCAAGAACCGCAGCGCGGTGGTGCTCGATGGGGTAGGGGAGCTGATGTACGTCATGGCACGCTGCTGCAAACCGGTGCCCTGCGACCCCATCGTCGGCTTCATCACCCGCGGCCGCGGCGTCACCGTGCACCGCGCCGACTGTCCGGTGGTACGCAAGCTGCCGGAGCAAGACCAGGCCCGCCTGATCCGCGCCGACTGGAGCGAGCAGGAAGCCAGCGAGCTCTACCCGGTGGACATACTGGTCACCGCTGGCGACCGCCGCGGCCTGCTGCGCGACATCTCGGCGATTTTCTCCAACGAAGAAGTGGATGTCCTCGGCGTGGCCAGCCAAAGCAACCGCAAAAAGGATCTTGCCGACTTCCGCTTTACCGTCGAGGTCGCTGGCATGGGCCAACTCAGCCGGGTGCTGGACAAGATTGCCCAGCTGCCGGATGTGATGGCGGTGCGGCGGCGGGTTTGAAGTATCGGGACTCGGGGCTGGGTCAGCAGTGGTGTCGGTAGGCTATACTGGTGATACACCTATCCTCCACGGCACAG
>JADGBD010000370.1 GCA_015231665.1 Gammaproteobacteria bacterium | reverse complement strand
CGGCGAAGAGGCGCTTGAAGACGTAGTCATTGGTGGGATCAAGCAGCTTGCTCATGGGGCCTCCTCAAGATTGAGGCAAATATAGCACAGGCGTTTTATGGCGTTGATCGTTCCAACGCCAAGCCTGGAAACGATCAATGCAGCAGCAGCGGCTATCTGCACAGCTCGGGGTGGCCATGCGCCGAAACCCCTTGCCGTAACCCTGCCCTACCGCCAACCTTGACAGCCCAGCGGGGCTGAGGGGATACTCCGAGACCTCTGCAGCAACCCGCAGGATTTGCCTGATCTCATGTGCGCAACCCCAGTCGGCGGCCGTTTTTACAGCTGCCTGGCGCCTATTCCTGACCCCCATGTCGCCCCACAGATGTCAGCCATTTTGGGCCTGAGCCCTCTCTGTTTGCCGGACTATTCATCGGACTATGCTGCATGACGCTTTTATTCATTTACCTGTTCATCGCCCTCTTTGTTTCTTTTCTCTGCTCCATCCTGGAGTCGGTCCTGCTTTCCTCAACCAGCAGCTACATAGAGACCCTGACCAAGGAGCGCAATTCCCGCGGTTCGGCCCTGGCCAAGGAACTCAAGCTATCCATTGACCGGCCCATCTCCGCCATCCTCATCCTCAACACCTTCGCCCACACCATGGGCGCCGCCGGTGTCGGCGCCGAGGCGCAGCGCCTGTTCGGCGAGGAATGGCAGACCCTGATTGCCGTCATCCTGACCCTGCTGATTCTCTATTTCACCGAGATCATCCCCAAAACCATAGGCGCCACCCATTGGAAGCGGTTGCTGATCCCCGCCGCCTATGTGATCAACTTTCTCATCAAGGTCACCTATCCGCTGATCATTCTCTCCACCCAGATCACCAAGCTGTTATCCAAGGGCAAGCCACAGCACAATCATTCCCGCGATGAAATTCTCGCCATGGTGGAACTGAGCGAGCGCGAGGGCTCGATCCTCAGCCAGGAAAGCGCCCTGATCGAAAATCTGCTCAAACTCAAAGACTTCAAGGCGAAGGATATTATGACCCCGCGCAGCGTGGTGTTCTCCTTGCGCCACGATATGACCGTGGCCGATGCGGTGGAGCAGGACGGCACCTATGTGCACTCCCGCATCCCGGTGTACAAGGAAACCCCGGACAGCATCATTGGCCTGGTTTTCAACCAGCGCATCCTTGAGGAAAGCGTCGAGAACAACAACGAGCGCCGCCTGGAAGAAATCGCCGTTCCTGCTTTCCATGTCTCGGAAAACCTGCCGGTGCACAAGCTCCTGGACCTGTTCATCAAACGCCGCGAGCATCTGTTCATCGTCCACGACAGCTACGGCCAGACCGTGGGGGTGGTAACCATGGAGGACGCCATAGAGACCCTGCTGGGGGTGGAGATCATCGACGAGATGGATCAGGTCACCGACATGCAGTCCCTGGCCAGGGAACGCAGTCGTATTTTCCATGAACGCATCCGCCGGGATGTGCGCAGCGCCCGAGAGGCCAAGGCCGCCCAGGCGCAGGCGGATGTCTCTGCGGCAGAGGCAGTATCTCAGTCTACGGAATCAACTTGATGAAACACTTCAAGAAAATCCTTTACGTGCATCACCAGGGCGGGCGGCTGGCAGCGGGCTTTGCCCGGGTGCTGAGCCTGGCGGCGAACAATCAGGCCCAGCTCTGCGTGGCGACAGTGGCACCGGATATTCGCCATGGCTATGCGCCGCCCCTGGCCAGCCCCAGCGGCGCGGCCATGCAGGCCCAGGTAATTGCCGAGGCCAAGCGCGATTTGCAACAGATGCTGGCGCAGACCTCGACCAGGGCCCATCCCGAGTTGCGCGTGCTGGTGGGCGACGGGCCTATCCAGATCATCCGCACCGTGCTGCGCGAGGGATTTGATCTGGTCATCAAGCAGGCGGAGGACCCCAGCTGGATCAGCCGCCTGTTTGGTGCTGAAGACATGCAGCTGTTGCGTCAGTGCCCCTGCCCGGTGTGGTTGATGCGCGAGCAGGAACGGGATAACTACCGCAGCATTGCCGCCGCCATCGATTTTGATCCACGCCAACCGGAGACCGCTTGGCAGGGCCTCAACCAGAAAATCCTCGACCTGGCCAGCTCCCTGGCCCTGTCAGACTTTGCCAGCCTGCATCTGCTGCACAGCTGGGAGCCCCATCAAACCGGCCTTCTGCCGCCCTGGGAGCCAAACGACGAGCACTCCCTGTTTGACCAGGTGGCACAGGAACAGCTGCAGCAGGAGGTGATGCAGCAAACCCTGGATTGGCTGAGGCAACGCCTGGGCGAAGAGGCCTACGCCTACCTCAAGCCCCAGGCGCATCTGCTGCAGGGCTCGCCGAAACAGCTGATCCCCGCCCAGATCGTCACTCTTGAGGCTGATCTGCTGGTAATGGGCAGCCTGGCGCGCACCGGCATCTCCGGCCTGTTCATCGGCAACACCGCCGAGACCATTCTCGAGCAGATTCAATGCGGCGCGCTCACGGTCAAGCCCAAGGGCTTTGTCTCGCCGGTGACCCTGGAGCA
>JADGBD010000369.1 GCA_015231665.1 Gammaproteobacteria bacterium | reverse complement strand
TGAATAGAGCGGGCGACAGATTGGTTGCCCCCGTTCAGGTCGGTACAATGGCCGAATGAACCTCCTCTTCATCCACCAGAACTTCCCCGGCCAGTTCAAGCATCTGGCCCCGGCCTTGGCCCAGCGCGGCCACCGGGTCGTCGCCCTGAGCATGCAAAAGATCGACGCCACCGACTGGCACGGGGTGCAGGTCATTCCCTACGGTGCCAATCGCGGCAGCAGCCCCAATATCCATCCGTGGGTCACGGATTTCGAGACCAAGATCATCCGTGGCGAAGCTTGCTTCCATGCAGCCTTGAAGCTCAAGCAATCCGGCTTCAACCCTGACGCCATCATCGCCCACCCCGGCTGGGGCGAGAGCCTGTTCCTCAAAGACGTCTGGCCCCAGGTCAAGCTCGGTATCTATTGCGAGTTCTACTACCACCCCCAAGGGGCCGATGTGGGATTTGATCCCGAGTTTCCCAGCACCGATGTGGCGGTAGCCTGTCGCATGCGCATGAAGAACGTCAACAACCTGCTGCACTTCGATCTGGCCGATGCCGCCCTCTCACCCACCCACTGGCAGGCCAGCACCTTTCCTGAACCCTTCAGAGACAAAATCACGGTCATCCACGACGGCATCGACACCGACGCCCTGATCCCCGACCCCTCTGTCAGCATCACCCTCAACGACCAGCGGACCTTGACCCGGCAGGACGAGGTCATCACCTTCGTCAACCGCAATCTCGAACCCTACCGCGGCTACCACCAGTTCATGCGCGCACTGCCGGAGCTGCTCAAGCAGCGCCCCCACGCCCAGGTGCTCATCGTCGGTGGCGATGGCGTCAGCTACGGGGCCGCCCCTACCGACGGCATCAGCTGGCGGGATCGCTTCATCCAGGAAGTGCGTCCCCGGATTAGCGATGCCGATTGGCAGCGGCTGTACTTCCTCGGTCGCCTAAACTACGACCAGTATCTGGCGGTCATGCGCCTCTCCAGGGTCCATGTCTACCTCACCTATCCCTTTGTCCTCGGCTGGAGTCTGCTGGAGGCCATGAGTCTCGGCTGTGCCATCGTTGCATCCGATACCCAGCCCCTGCACGAAGCGATCCGGCACGATGAGACCGGCAGACTGGTCGACTTCTTCGATCACCACGCACTGGCAGAGAGCGTCTGTGCCCTGCTGGATGCGCCACACGAACGCCAGCGACTCGGCCAAAACGCCCGCGCCTTCGCCCAGGCGCACTACGACCTCAAGCGCGTCTGTTTGCCCCAGCAGATCGCCTGGGCTGAGGCCCTGGCGCAACGCCCATGAGTCTGCTGCTCCAGCAGGCCAAGGCCCAGGGTGCAGCGGGCCGCTTTGATGATCTCTGCACCCTCTGCGCCCAACTGCGGGAGGCGGCCCCGGCGGACAGCCGCACCCAGCTGGACGTGGGCGCCCTCTACCTTCAGTACGGCTTCCTCAGCCAGGCCGAAGGCTGTTTTGCCCAAGCCCGGCAGCTTGAGCCAGACAACCCCGCCCCGGTGATCAACCTCGCCAATGTCGCCCTGGAGGCGGGCCAGTTCGAAGCCATGCGCAGCCACTATGCCCAACTGTTGCACCGCTGGCCCAATCAGGCCACCGGCTATCGCAATGCGCTCAACAGCCAAGCCTACGACCCCGCAGCCAGCGACGAGGAGCGCCGCCGCTTGGCTCAGCACTGGGGCGACAAAGCCCTGCTGCGCAGCCGCGGACGCCTGCCCAGACCGGCGCTGGAGCCACTCCAGGATCGCCCCCTGCGGTTGGGCTACGTCTCTGCGGACTTCTGCAACCACACCGTCGGCAACTTCATCCATGCCGTACTCCAGGCCCACGACCCACAGCGGGTCAGGGTCCATGCCTACGCCCAGATCAAACAGGACGACTGGGTCACCCAAGGGATTCGGCAAAAGACCCGGTTTCGCGACATCAGTCCCCTGGAACACCAGGCTCTGGCCGAACAGATTCGCCAGGATCGCATCGACGTGCTGGTCGATCTCTCCGGCCACACCGCAGGCTCTCGCCTGCTCGCCTTCGTCTACCGACCAGCGCCGGTGATGGTCTCCTGGCTGGGCTATTACGCCACCACCGGGCTATCCGTCATTGATGCCGTGCTGCTGGATGAATGGCACGCCCCTGACGGGACTGAAAATCAATTTACCGAATCGATCCTCCGCCTGCCCCGCGGCCGCCTGTGCTACCAGCCGGTCGAGTTCGCCCCCGCGGTGAAACCCCCACCGCACCGGCACAACGGCTACATCACCTTCGGCAGCTTCAACAACACCGCCAAATACAACGACGCCGTCTACGACCGCTGGGCCGAGATACTGCACGCAAGCCTCGCTGCACGCTTGCTCCTGAAATGGCGCACCTACAACGATGAGCCCCTGCGGCAACGGACCCTCGCTGCCTTTGCCCAACGGGGAATCGATCCGGCGCGCATTGAACTGCGTGGTCCCTCGTTCCACCGGGCCATGCTGGAACAATACGCCGACATCGACATCGCCCTGGACCCCTTCCCCTTTTCC
>JADGBD010000368.1 GCA_015231665.1 Gammaproteobacteria bacterium | reverse complement strand
AGATGCCGGTATCGGCAATCATCTCCCGCTGGAGAATCTTCGGGGGCTTGTTCATGCCAAGAGTGTAGCCGAAACCGGGGCTGGGGCAGTGGAACCTAAAGCGGATCGCGAAGGGCGCAAAGAAAGCGCAAAGGACGCAAAGGTAAAAAAGCGGAAATCCGTAGCCCGGATGGAGTGCAACGGAATCCGGGGTTGGCTCTGGGGAATGCCTCCCCGGATTCCGCTTCGCTGCATCCGGGCTACAGTTACTCCTCTGGCTATGGACACCAAGTCGGCCCCCCTCTCCCCAACCCCTCGACTCTGGCCTCCTGCTTCGTCCTACCTCCTGCATCCTTGCAGTCGTCTCCCCTAAGGCCGTCTATTGAACACACTGGAGACAATGGTGGACTTTTCTCAACGACATGGGACGGGTTCTGTAGGTCGGACTTTAGTCCGACAAGCGTAGCTGCGGGCAATGGCTAAGCCGAACCTCTGCCCAGCTCGAAGTCGTCCTTGCGGACGACAGTCGGGCTTAAGCCCGACCTACGTCGCAGGCCTCCATTGATTTCAATAGCTTTGATGATCCATTTGCGGATTGTCCCCAGTGTGGGTAATCGACAGCCCTCCGGGGCGAGGGGCTTAACTACCTGAGCAGGTAGATTGCAACTTCCTTTGCGTCCTTTGCGTTCTCTTTGCGTTCTTTGCGATCCAATTTTTGCTTGCGGCTTTGCCCAGTCAGACTCAGCGCTGACAGCTGGGGCAGAGGTAGCTGGCGCGCTGGCCGAGGATCAGCCGCTGGATCGGCCGGGCGCAGTTGGGGCAGGGCTCGCCGGCGCGGCCGTAGACCTGCAGTTGCTGGGCGAAGTAACCGGGCTTGCCGTCCTCGCGGGTGAAGTCGCGCAGGGTGGTGCCGCCCTGGTCGATGGAGCGCTGCAGCACCTGCTTGATACAGCCCAGCAGCCGCTCCAGCCGCGCCCGGCTGATGCGACCACCGGCGCGGGCGGGATGAATACCGGCGCTGAACAGGGACTCATTGGCGTAGATGTTGCCCACTCCGACCACCCGCTTGCTGTCCATCAGCAGGGGCTTGATCGGTGCGCTGCGCCCCTTGAGGGATTGCTGCAGATAGTCGATGTTGAAGTCGTCACTCAGTGGCTCCGGGCCCAGCTCGGCCAGCAGCGGGTGCTGCAGGGGATCGCCGCGCAGCCAGAGCGCAGCGCCAAAGCGGCGGGGGTCATGCAGGCGCAGGCAGTGCTCACCAAAGCAGACATCCAGATGATCGTGCTTGCCCGCCGGGGTGGTGCTGGGCAGCACGCGCAATGAGCCGGACATGCCCAGATGCAGGAGCAGACAGCCCCGGACCGTGCGCAGCAGCAGATACTTGCCGCGCCGGCCGACATCCATGATCTCCTGCCCGGTCAGCTCGGCGGCCAGCTCCGGGCTCACCGGCCAGCGCAGGCGCGGCTGGCGCACCAGCACCTCGCTGACCTGCCGCCCCTGGATGTGCGGGGCGATGCCGCGGCGGCTGGTCTCGACCTCCGGCAGCTCAGGCATCGGGCTTGCTGTCAGCTGGAGTGGGTGCTGGCGGCTGCGGGGGTTCGAGCAGGTTAGTCTCCGCCGGCAGGCGATAGCCGATGCCGTTATCGCTGCGCACCAGCCAGGTGGCCTGATCCCGCTGGACGATCTTGAAGCTGAACTGGGCGCCGCTGTCCAGGCGAATCTGCACCTGCCCTGCCGTCTGATCCGCGGGCTCTACTGACTCAAACCGCTCCACCGCCAGCCCCTGGGCCATGGCCCATTGCTCGGCCTGGCCGCTGAGCTCATCGCCGCCGAGCTTGGGGTTGGCCGGCTCCAGCTGCCAGCCGCCCTGCCCCCGCTGCAGGCGGTACTTGGGGGTTTGAATCTCGCTCAGACGCGCACCCTCGGGCAGCAGGCCTGGGCTGAGCAGCTGCTCGGCGGGCGCGCTGAGATGATGAAAGAAGCGATCGACAATCAGCGCCAGCTGGCCGTTGAAGCCGACATAGCGGTGGTAGTTGATCGGGTCATTGCCGCCGAAGGCAAACTCCAGCTCGTCCAGCTGCAGGCGGATGGGACGATCCAGACCAAATTCAGCGCGCCGCTCCTCCACCAGAGGGAAGCTGTTGAGCATGGGTGCTTCCACCACCCGCGCCAGGGCATCGAGCTTGACCGCGTTGGCGGGCATGGCATAGGGCTCGGTCATCTGCCAGCGGCCGGCCTGACGCTCGAAGCTGAGATTGGCCCCCTCGGTGGGTTGAATCACCAGCCGGCGCACCTCCGCCGGGCTGCGCGAGGTCAGGGGCTGCAGCTGGGCCTCAGCCTCCTTGCCCGGCTGCAGCCAGGCGAGCAGACCGAGTCCCGCTACTAGCAGCAGCAGGAGCAGGTTGATCAGGAGTTTGTGGGTCATGTTTGGAGCCTCCAGCGTTCAGCCGCCAGCGGTCAGCTTTCAGCGACCAGCTGATCGCTATAAATTCCGCCGCCGCCACCAAATGACAAAGCCGGTGCCGATCAGGCCCAGGGGCAGCAGGAGCAG